>NZ_CP101806.1:600000-900000 GCF_024498215.1 Mycoplasmopsis caviae
GTTAAATTCAGACGTGATGATGCTAATAGCACAAGATGACAACTATGTATATTTTGTATCCTGTTTAAAAGAATGAAATGAAGACTATGAACAAAATCCTAAATTTATAAGAATATATGAAGATGAAGGGATAATGGAAAATGGTGACAAGAAAGATATAACACTAGCAAAAGGAATTGATTTAAGCACAATTTTTAAAATCAACTTTTATGAATTAATTGAGAAAATTGGCCATGATTTGGACCAAATTCCATCATTGCCTTATTTAGGACTTAGGAATCAATTGGAATTTGTTAACAAAATAACAGAAAACATAAATGAAGAAAGCAGAAACAATGCACCAAGAATTGTCATAATTCGTAGAAGAGCAACATTAAATGACTTTGATGTACGTGAAGCTAGAAATAAAATGAACCAGTTGCAAGATTTATAGTTCATAGTGAATCTAACATTTGAAACAAAAAATGAGTTTGTCAAAAACTCATTTTTAAATTATTCATATTGATGCATATCAACATTAAATTTATTAATAATTTCATAAATTTCGTCAACAGATTTAGAAGCTAGAATTTTATTATCAAGAACATTCTCGAGTGATAAAATACTAATCATTTGAAGCGTATCTATTTGCAGGTCGCGATTATTTTTACTTAATATTAAAGCAAAAACTAAATTAACATTTTTTTCATCTTCTGCAATTCAGTCACTGATTCCAGCATTATTTAATGTTAAAATACATAATGTATTCTTTTTAACTGTTGAACTTAAAGCTTGACAAATCGCGATACCATCGCCAATTGCAGTGTTCATCAATTCCTCACGAAAGAGAAAAGCTTCATATATTTTCTTTTCATCATCAACAAAATTATTTTCCATTAGTTGATGTGATAAAAATCTAAGAACTTCATCTTTTGTTTTAAAATCCACATGGACAAAAATTGATCTTTTGTTCAATAAACTATTAAATTCCATTTTAATAATTCTTTCAGTTATATTTCTCTTTTTTCTAGTTTCGGCATAATACTTAGTGAAAACGCCTCTGGCCCTGTATGCACCGCAATCGCTGATGATGTTCATCTTTCACTGTCAATTTTAAGATTTTTTGACTCAGCTAATTGTTTAACAGTATTATTTAATTCTTCATCAATTCCATGAATTCAATCAATTTTGTATTTTTCTGTTAAATCTTCAAGTTTTTTCACATTTGCAAATGATATTAGTTTATTAAATATTTGAATTATTGCATTTTTAACACCACGTGCAACTCCGGCAGTTGAAACTTTTTGGTTAACATACTTAACATGTGGATAAATTCTTAATTTATTCATTGTTTTTAAGAGTATCTTTTTAAAACTACTTACTCTACCACCTTCAATTAAATAACGAAGTTTAATTGGCAAGATATAAACTATCGAATTCTTTTTTATTCATTCTAATTCTTCAAACACTTTGTCCATTGATTGATACTTCTCATAAACTTTTTTAACGTGTTCGATAATTTCATTGTATTGGTCGCCTACTCAGTTGTTGTCAAAAACATGAAAATTTTTAAATTCTGAGCAAATTGTAATAGAGGTGTTGCAACTTGATGATAATGATGAGCCAATTGGTAAATAAAGAACATCATCATATTTTTTTGACATTTCTTCTACTGTGTCCATAATGCCCTTAATACTTGGCATTGATGTTTTCACAGAGTTAGCCTTATCAATTTTATGTAAAATTTCTTGTTGTTCTAAATCAACACCGTCTCTATATGTTGATCCATCAATATCAATTATAAATGGTAAATATCCGTAACCTTTTTCTAACACTTTTTCTTGTGGTTCACTAATAAAACCATCTACAATAAAACCGATTTTTTTCATTATTAACCTCCGTTAAATAATTAAAACATACGTCTATTATAATATAGTTTTTTAAAATCATATAAAATTAATATTTATTATTCTTGTTTTTGAAAAATATTTACTTTTGCAAAAAATAAAAATAGTGATTTTTTACCAAAATCACTATAAAACAATCAAATTGGGAATTATTCTTTTATTTACAAATGTATTGAACATTTAATTTTTCAACCATTAATTGATCTAAATCAGATGGTAAATTTTGATAAATGATTACATGGTTTTTAATAGTACTAATTGTTTTAACAAAATTTAAAAGTTTTATATATAAAATTTGATCTTTTTCTATATCTTTACATATTTTTTCTGAAATAACAAACACTTTAATATTGCCAATATTAACATAGTTAATTAATCTATCATTAATTTTTTCAATGTATAAACCTAAATTAACACCTTCATTAAGGTTATTGAATGCATTATTAATTAAACTGTAATTAAATCCATTTTGTAATGATTTAATTAAAAGTGTTGTTTTAGGTCTATTATAATTATTTAAATTAACTAAGTCATACTCATTAGTAATCAAAATAATATTTTCATCTTCTTCACAATTTTCCATCAAATATTTATTTCATCTGCTTGTATAAATTAATCTATTTCATGAAACATTATTAAAGAATTCTGCGTCTTGGTCTGAATAGCCTACAATTCTATTCTTTAAAATAGATACCTTACTTTCACGATTATCTTTGTACAAAATAATTGGAATGCTTTCCTTAATATATTGTTGTAACTCATTTTTCTTTTCATAATCCAGCATTAAAGTTTTGAATTCTTGATAGTGTTTATCATGTGTCAAATCATCAATAAGTCAAGTAGAATACTTTTCAAATTTTCTTTTGTTGTTTAAATGTTGAATTAAATATTTGGCTTTTGTAACTAATTCGTCAACATCATTGATATCTTTAAATGAGTTTGAACTAATAAATGAAAAACTATTAAAAAAAGGATTAATTATCTTTCTCTCATGTATAAATTTAAGTCTTTTATGAGCTTTTTTTGTGTAATAATTTAGTGAAAATTTTGAGTTTGCTTCAAAAATTAAGAGAATCAAACCGTTTTTTACATAGTAATATCCAAACATATTGTTTAGTTTAAAAATTTTTAAGATGTCTTCAATATCTGACTTGTTAATTATATTATTGTAAAGAAATTCATTAATTCCAAGTGCATATGCTAATATATATTTTCCCTTATTTAAAGCATTAAACAATTCCTCTGGTTTTTTAACAAATTGAAAAACAGATGATGCGTTTCTTCTTGGTTTAGCATTTCAATGAATTGTAATATAATATTCATTATTAGCAATTGGGAAAAATTTAAGCAATATTTTCTCATTAGTCATCTTAATATTTAATAATTTTAAGCCACTAAAATCTTGGTGATTTTTAAAACCTTTTGAACTCATTTTACAATATATATTAAAGCGTCTGTCGTTGCCTGAATTATTAGATAAATATTCGATTAAATTATTTTTGCTTTCATCATCAAAATAAGAAAGAAAAGTGTCAAAATCAACATATTGATTAGGGGACAAGCCTTGTTTTTTTGAGTCAAAATTTAAAGAACCACTGATATTTTTTTGACTTAGACGAATAATTTTTCTCTGATTAAAATCTAATTTAAAAATTGCTAAACCGTTTGTCTTAACCCTTTTTATGTAGTTTAAATAAACAAATATAACAATAAAAATGGAGGCCAATATAATACAAGCCACTGCTATTGATATGCCAATTATTGAATAATGCATGTTACCTCCTTTTTTACCAAAAAGACTGTTTTATAGGATTTTATTTATTTTTTTGTGTTTTTTAAAAGTCTAATCGAATAGTGGTTTTTTGCTAAAACACGAATTGCTTTTTGGCCTGTAAATTTAACACTAATTGTATCACTTTCAACTGCAACAACCTCACCCTCACCAAAAAATGAATGGCTCACAATATCACCGGCAATAATTTTTTTGTTATGTGCTTTAATTTGTTTTTCGTCAACAATTTCATCGAAATCAACACCAACTATATCATCTTGTAAAATAAACTTTTTAAGATCGATGCCCATTTCGCGTATAAATCTTGATGGTTTTTTTTCATTATTAGTGCCAATTAAATAACCACGGCTATCACTAATAAATAATTTGTTTCTTGCCCTAGTTATTGCAACATAAGCGAGTCTTCTTTCTTCTTCCAATGCATCAGCATGATTAGAATTTAAACTCTTATAATTTGGAAAAATTTGATCACTCATACCAACAAGGAAGATGTTATCAAACTCAAGGCCTTTTGCTGAATGAACAGTCATTAAAGTTACATAATTTGTAGAATTATCATATTCATCACCAGCAGATAGAAGCGAAACAGATTCTAGATATTCCTTAATTTTTTTGTCCGGATTTTTATTTTCCCACGCTACTATTGAACGAATTAATTCTGCAACATTATCCTTTGCTGTTCCATGAAGTGTTGTTTGCTCTTCAATGTGTTCATAGTAGCCTATTTCCTTAAGAAAACTATCTAAAACCACATTAATTTGATTGTTTTTAAGAGCTTGGCGATATTTATTAATTTTATTTAATAAATTAACAATATTAGTTTTAACATTTATTGAAACCGGTAGTTCCTTATAATATTTAATCAGGTAAGAATAAAGAGATAAATTTTTGCTATTTGCTGCATCTTGTAATTTTTTAAGTGTTGCTTCACCTATTTTTCTATTTGGTACATTAATTATTCGATTTAGTGAAACATCTGAACCATCATAAATAACTCTTAAAAACGCAAGAGCATCTTTTATTTCAGAACGTTGGAAAAATTTTTGCCCATTAAAAATTTTGTGATTAATATTTTCGTTAATTAATTCTTCTTCAAAAGGACGAGAATAATAATTAGAGCGATAGAATATTGCTATGTTTTTTAGTTGTATTTTTTGCTTTTTTAATTCATTTATTTTTTGGACTACTCACCTTGCTTCTGCTTCAACACTAAAAGCATGAATAAATTCAATTGGTGCTCCATCTTCTTCTCGGTTTGTGATTAAATCCTTACTAAAACGTTTTTTATTGTGTTTAATTAACTTGTTAGCAGCATTAAGAATGACTTTTGATGAGCGATAGTTTGTGTTGAGAATAACAGTTTTAGTGTCCTTAAAATCTTTGTCAAAGTCAAGAATTAGATTAACATCTGCACCTCTTCAACCATAAATTGTTTGGTCAGGATCACCAACGATTGTTAATTGAGCATTTGTTGATAAATATTTAACAATGTCATATTGAATTGATGATGTGTCTTGGAACTCATCAACTAAAATATATGAATATTTTTTGCTTCAAATTTTTGCAACCTCAGGAAAGTTATCAAAAAGTTCTTTTACTTTGATAATCAAGTCGTCAAAGTCAAGGCACTTCTTATTTTCCAAAAATTGATTGTAACGTTCATATAGTTTTCCAATTAGTGCATTTGAGTTATGTTTTTCTTTTGCATTTAGTTCATTGACCATTTCATCGGCACTAAAACCTTGGTTCTTAGCTCAAGAAAAAATTCTCATAATATCTTTAAATGAAATTTCATCATTAGATATATCTTCTGTCTTACAAATTTGATTAATAATAGATTTTTTGTCCGTTTCATCTATAATTTGAAAATCATTGCTTAAATTAACATGAATAGCTTCTTTTCTAAGTATTTTTGAACTCAAAGAGTGAAAAGTACAAATATCAATTTGGCTTGCTTGTTCTCCAACATATTGTCTAACACGCTCGCTCATTTCATTTGCTGCTTTGTTGGTAAATGTAACAGCCAAAATTGAACGTGGGCTAATACCAAGTTCATTTATTAAATAAGCTACTTTACGAGTCAAAACTCTAGTTTTACCGCTACCTGCACCAGCTATGATTCTTAGAGGTCCATCAAAATATAAAAGTGCTTCTTTTTGTTCATTATTTAATAAATTTAAAATTTCATCTTTTTTGCTCATTAATACCTCGCTATTTTTTGTTATAAATTACTAACTCATTTTCACACTTAAATGGAACAAGTTTAATTTCTTTTAAATAACTTGAGTGTGAATAATGTTTAATATAAACTATTCTGCTATTAGATGAGTGGTCAAAAAGCCCTAAATTAGCTTTTGAACCAATAATCATAATGAAATTGGCTAATATCAAGGTGAACCAAAAACCTGATAATCCAACTATTAACCTGTAAGCTATTAGATAACGACCCTTACCATCGCTTTTATTAATAACAAATTGACTAAATTCATTAATTTCATTAGGCATAACTAGTGTAGTTGATATTAAAATAATTAGAAATCAGATTACTAAATTGAATGCTTGTTTTTTCAAAGGAAGTAATCTTAATGACCTCAATTTCATTTTTTTAGATGGAATAATTTGTACTCTAAAAATTATCATACCTAATGTTCTACCACTATAAAACAGTGGAATTAGTAAAAATAAAACAAGTATAAGTATGCTTGATAATGCTAAAAATGAATAAAAATTTAAAGCTTTTATTTCGCCTTTGTTAACCATTAAAAAATAATAGTCAAAAATTATTAGTGATGCAAAGAGCATAAAATCAAACAAATTAATTAGCAATCTATATCAAGCATTTATATTTTTATGAAATTTCATTTAACTTCCTAGAGTTGATCTAAAATGTCATCTCATTTTTTAATATTTGGCAAACTTTTTAAAAGATTCGATTCAATTGTGTTTTTATTAATGTAGATATTTGTATTAAAAAACAAGTTGTTTTCTTCATGTTCTTTTTTAAGATATCTATATAGTTCATTAATGAATCTCTCAGCTCTTTTTTCATTATAGTTGATACGATCTCTAATTACACCTTTTGATCAAAATCTTAATCTTCATGTATTTAATAATGCACCTAAAATAATTTGTAAAAAGTAGATTTTCGCATATTCTATTTCCTGTTCAAATTTTAAATTGTTAGTTTGAACATAGTTCTCAATAGCCTTAAACTGTTGAACAAATGTTTTGGGGTTAAGTCACATGACTGATGAGATAAATTCACGAACTATTCTTTTGTTTATATAAATATAACTTTGAGCTTTAAGCAATAAAAAGTAATTTAATTCAATGCAAAATTTACTATCGCTTACAACAATAGTACGATATTTTGTAAATTGACTAATTAATGATTTTTTGAATACTTTATTAAAAATAAATGGATATGTATAAGCTAAAACATGATGTTGATTACTAATATTATAAAGTCTATTTTCTTCAAGTCTGCTATTTGGTTTTCACTTAACTGTTCCTACTAGTCTTGGACGATACTCTAAAACATCAGGATTATATTTTTCAATATAATTAGTTAATTCCTGAGCAAAATAAGGTCGAATCCAGTTGTCGCAATTAATAATTGTTACATAGCTCCCTTTAACTAGATGAAAAGCACAAACTATATCACTTTGAATGCTTCGTGAACGATTATTAACAATAAATTTTAATCTTGTGCCAAAGAATTTTAAATATTTTTCAATTAGTTCGTACATTTTAGCTGTTGGTGTTCTTAAGGCTAAAATTAGTTCAAAGTCTTGGCTATTTTGGTCTTTCATGCCATCCAAAATGTTTTTAAGATTTTTAGCACTACTAATCCCGGGTGAAATAATTGATAATTTCATTTTGCTCCTTTATTACATTTTAATATTTCCGGATGTTCTTGGGTATGGAATAACATCACGAATGTTATCTATACCTGTAACATACATAACAAGTCTTTCAAATCCTACTCCAAAACCACTTGAACCACTATCACCAAAACGACGTAGGTCTAAATATCATTGCAATTCTTCTTGACTTATTCCAACTTCAAGAGCTCTTTGCAACAATTTATCATATCTTACTTCTCTTTGGCTTCCACCAATAAGCTCTCCAATGCCAGGCACTAGAAGATCAAACGCTGCAACAGTTTCATTATCATCATTCTGGTGCATATAAAATGCTTTGAATTTCTTAGGGAAGTTAATAACAGCAACAGGTCCATTGAAGAGTTTTTCTGAAATAAATCTTTCGTGTTCAGTTGCTAAATCTAATCCGAATTCAATATTCTTATTTTCAAATTGTTCTTTTACTTTTGCTAATTCACTAATTGCATCACGATAGTCTATAATACTAAGTTTAGTTTTCAAGAAATGATTTAAACGTTCCAAAAGATTGCTATCAACATTTTCCTGTAAATATTTAAACTCTGCAGGATGTTTTTTAATTGTATTTTTAATTACACATTTAAGCATATTATCAGCAAGTTTAATTACATCTTTTAATTCATAAAAAGCAACTTCGGGCTCAATCATTCAAAATTCAGCTGCATGCTTTTTAGTGTTTGAGTGTTCAGCTCTAAATGTAGGGGCAAAAGTATACACTTTTTTAAAACCAATCGCATAACTTTCAGCATGCAGTTGACCTGTAACTCCAAGTGTTGCTTTTTTTGTTCCAAAAAACGGGTCTTTTGAATTATCATCATTGACAACAAAAGTTTCGCCCGCACCCTCACCATCATTACTTGTAATTATTGGTGCATTAAAATATAAATATCCATTGTCATCAAAATATTTATGAACTTCCTTTGCTAGTGTAGATCTAATCAACATTGTTGATCTTAAAATATTTGTTCTATGACGTACATGTGGTATTTCCCTTAATGTTTCTAAATTGATACCTTGTTTTTGGATAGGAAAATCAAGATCTGCATCTCTTAAAAGTTTAAAACTTAATGCTTCTAATTCAAAAGGTTGTTGAGCTTTTGGTGTTAGTATAATAATACCTTTAACTTCAACTGCTGCTCCTGTGTGAATTTGATCTAATAAACTAAAGTTAAACCCTTTACGATTTTTGCAAATAACTTGTAGCGATTGCACACTTGAACCATCATTCATAATAATAAATCTTATATGCTTGTTACCTCTGCTTGAAGAAATTCAACCCTTAACTGTGATTTTTTTGTTCTTAAATTCTTTTGGATTTTCAAATATTTTTTTAATATCAACTGTTGTCATAGCCACCTCTACTAATAAATGTATAACTTAAATTTATATATATTATTTTAACATTAAAATTTAATATTAATATTAAATGGGTTTTATTGTACAAAAATTGTTTTAATATGAAGAATATTTCATTTTTTGCAAAAAGTTTAAAAAATGAGAAATACTTATATAATTTCAATTGGTTATATTAATTTAATTAAATTCCTTTTTACTAATTAAACTGTTTTATAGGTTAATTAGTAAATTGCAAATATTATTGATTTGATTTATATTCGAATTTTGAAAGGCAAGGTTTTAATACATGGAGTATGTTCAATATACTTTTGGTACACTGGCAAGCATTGTGATGGTTGCTCTTTGTATACCTCAGATTATTCAATTACTAAAGACAAAAAAAGTTGGTAATGTTTCCTATCCAACTTTCATAATTTATTTCTTTGGTGGTTTTATTTTTGTTTTAACAATGCTGCTAAAAAGTGGCGTTGGTGTTTATAAATTGGAAGACCCAATTGTAAATGTACTTGGTAATGTGATATTTACAATTTTAATGGCTTTTACAATAACATTGTTCTTTATTTATGATACAAAAGCTAAAAATGGTTTTAAAATTGGAATTGGTTCACTACTTTGGTTATTAGTTTTGGTTGGCATTACTTTTACAATTGCTGCTTATTCAAGTCCTAAAGCACGATTAAACTTAGGTGCAGATAATGGTTGAATGATTGCTGCTTCAGTTATTGCTACTTGTTGCTGTGCATTACCATTTACAATTCAAATCGCTAAAACAATTAAATCTAAAAGTGCTGACGGAATCAGTTTGCCAATGCTTTATTTAGGAATAATCTTAAATGCTTTATTATGCATTTACTTAGGTTTAGTTGTTAAATTTAATACACCTACCTGATATGTTTTTGTAATCTTCCAATTAATTGCTATTGTTGTCTATGTAATTCAAATTTATTTCTATTACTACTACAAAAACAGAACTTCAAAACAACAAGAAACCAATGTTGAGAAACAAAATTAAAAATTAATTTATTGAGGTTTTATAACCTCTTTTTATTTGCTATTATTGTTTAATTTGTAATAAAATTAAAATCACAATTAACAAACTAAATAAGGAGTAAACATGAAAATAGATAAGAAAGAGATTAATAAGTTTTATAAAAAATATGCCAAGAATTCAACTAACAAACTAATTGAAAGTGCAATGACTAAAAATGGAATTTTTAACGCTAGTTATAATAATGATATGCAAGTAAAACATAACTTTGAATTCAACACACAAGTTACAAAAACCGGGATTACAAATCAAAAAAGTTCCGGTCGTTGCTGGATATTTTCTGGCTTAAATATGCTTAAAGTTAAAGCTTCAAAAAGCCTTAATGTTGAAAATTTTGAATTCAGCGAAAACTACTTTTTATTTTGAGACAAACTAGAAAAATCAAATACATTTTTACAAATTATGATTGATATGCCAGAGTTAAAATTTGAAGATAGACTTTTTTCATTCTTAATGCAAGGAACAATCAATGATGGCGGATATTGAGAGTGAGTAGCAGGATTAATCAAAAAATATGGTGCTGTGCCAAAAAGTATTATGCCTGAAACATATAACTCGAGCAATACTCACGCTTTAAATATTGCTCTAAATACTCAATTAATTAGTGCAACTAAATTAATTAGAGATGCAGTTAAAAATGGCGCAAGCAAAGATGAACTCTTAAGTATTAAGCATCAATGCCTTGAAATAATCTTTGAAATTTGTGCTAAGACACTTGGCTTACCACCTCAAAAGTTTTCATTTGAATATCGAGACAAAGATAAAAAATTCAACAGAGTTGAAAACATAAGCCCTGTGGAATTCTTACAAAAATATGTTGGCGATGATTTCTTGAATAAGGTAAATTTACTTGATGATCCACGTAGTGAAAATCCTAAAAATAGACTACTAGTTGCTAAATATTACAGATCAGTAATTGAAGAAAAAGGTTTAGAATCTCTTAATGTTACAATGAGTGTGATTAAAAAAGCTGTTATTGAATCATTAAAAGATAATGAGCCTGTTTGATTTGATTGTGACGTTGATTCTTATAGTGATAGAAAAGGCGGAATATTTGACTTAGAACTATATAAGTACGAAGATATGCTAAATATAAAAAATCAATTGTCAAAAGAAGACAGAGTTAATTATCGACTTTCTGCTCCTACACATGCAATGACAATCATTGGTGTTAATTTAGATAATGATGGCAATCCAATTAATTGAGAAATTGAAAATTCGTGAGGTGATGAAGTTGGTAAAAAGGGGTATTTTTCAATGAGTGATAAGTGATTTGAAGAATATGTTTTTGGCGTTATTGTTGATCCTAAATATGTTGATAAAGAGGCTCTTAAAGGTCTAAATAAACCTGCTATTGAACTTGAACCATGAGACCCACTATCATAGTTAATTTTAAAGTTACAAAAAATAACCAAAAAGGCTGTTTTATAGGCTTATTTGGTTATTTTTTGTAATCTACTTTTTTGAACTTTATTGCTAAGTAAATTGTAATTGAAATTAAAATTACTAATGCTATTGTTATTAGAACTGCTGGTCAAACTTGTGCTGAATTATCAACTTTTTCTACTTCCTGTATATGGAAGTTTATCATACAAGCTGGACAATGGCATTTATCAATATGAATAGTCATTTTACCTCCTAAACAAATGCAGTAATGAGTGCAAAAGTAAGTGAAAAAATTAACAATGTTGCAATTATGTCAGTAATTGTTTTAATTAACGAAACAGATATTGAACTTGGGTCTTTTTTAAATTTAGCTCAAATTATTGGGAAAGCAGCACCTAATAATTTTGAAATGGTTAATGATAATAAAAGTGCTATTGATGAACCAATTATTATTGCTCAATAAATCATTTTTTGAACTGACATTAAGTCTTTTGTTACTGAAAAATAAACACCAAGACGAGCAAAATTAATAAGAGCTAGAATTAATCCGCTAATAAAGCCAATTAAAGTTTCTTTTCAAATTACCTTAGCATACTGATTAGTTTCAATTTCTTTTAATGCTAATGCTCTATTAACTGATATATTAGCCTGTATTCCACTATTACTTGTAGTACTATTAATTACTGGAATTAGTGCTGCAAAAGCAATGGTTGCAAGTGAGATAGTTGTTGCTTGCTGATTAATTCTTTTAGCAATGCTTCATGCTCCAAAATGAACTATAATTTGGGTTACTGTTGCAAAAAGCAACAATAATATTAACCACAAAATTCTAGATTTAAGAATTTTGTATCAAGGTGTTTTTAAATATTCATTCTCATTAACTTCATGGCTATTAATACCTGCAATTTTATATAGGTCCTCGGTTGCTTCTTCTTTAATAACATCTATAACATCATCACTGGTTATCATACCAACAAGTCTTTTTTCGTGGTTAACAACAGGTAAAACAGACATATCATGTTCACTAAATACTTGAGCGGCAATCTCAGTTTTATCATGCACCGAAACATATGTTACAGGATTGTATATATCATCAATTTTTGCATTTGGATCAGCAAAAATAATTTCCTCTAAGGTTAAAACGCCAATTAGTTTATTTGTTTCATTAACTACATAGTAATAATGAACTAATTCAGCATTTTTCTTTTTGTAATCACGTCTAATTTTATGTAAGGCTTGTTCGCATGTATAAAAATTACTAATTGACGAAATGTCAATAGACATTATGCTACCAACTTCATCATCTTCATAACTAAGTAACTTGTTTAATTCAGTTCTTTTTTCGCGTGGTGTATATGCTAGTATTTTACTTGTAACATTAGAAGGTAATTCTTCTAAAACATCTGCTAATTCATCACTTTGCAATTCTTGAAGTAATTTCATTCCCCAATCTTCTGTAAAACTTTGAGCCAAATTAGATTGAACTTCTTCATCAAGGTAGCTAAACAATTCAGCTGCTTCAACCGTCTTTAATAAAGGTAAAAAAGTTAATTGTTCTTCTAACTTTAACTCATTTAGTAGTGCTGCAACATCGGCCATTGGATTATTATCGATGAAATCTCTGGCTTTTGCAACATTTTTAGTTATAATAATTTCTTGCAGTTCGTTCTGTAAGTTAATTTCTTGACTTTCGCTCATGTTAATCCTTTAAGTATTTAACTAATTGTTCTTGAAATTGTTCAAGACGGATGTTGTAAAATGTTCCATTCTTAACAAACTTTACATCTCCAGTTTCTTCACTAACAATTATTGTGGTTGCATCACAAAGTTCACTAATTCCCATCGCTGCTCTGTGGCGCGCACCATATTGGTTATCAATTGATTTTCTTGTTATTTTATAAAATGTTGATGCATAATAAATTTTGTTATCACGGATAATAACTGCTCCATCATGAAGTGGACTATATTTATTAAAAATTGAAATCAGTAGGCTACTGCTAATGTTTGCATTCAAAATAACACCATCAGTTCTTAAATTATCAATGTTGTCATTATTTTCAATTGTTATCAAAGCACCGACTTTGTTCTTTGATAAATATTCAACTGCTTCCCGAAGTTGGTTGATCAATCTAATTTGACTACTTTGTCCTAGTTTTTGGAAGTGTGTACGAGCCATTTTATTTTTAATTGAAGAAATAATAAGAGGCATTATTGAGATCAAAATTAAAATAACTAATAAAACGATTATTATATAAGAATAGATATTTTTGTCCATAATTTCTTCCTATGAGTAAATTCTTGAAATAAGAACGGCTAAAAGTGTGCAAAGCAAAATAATCGTGATTGACAAACTAGCACCTAAAATTCTTAAAACTAGTTGTTGTCTTCTAACTTTTGGATCAATTTTGCTTTCTTTTTTAACTAAACACATAAATTCTTCACACTCACCACTAATTGGCTTTTGTTCCTCAATTAAAGCAGGATTAGCTAATTCAGCTGCATTTTCATCATAAAGTTTTTGTAATAATTCTCTTCTTTTTTGGATTCTTTCAGCACATGTTGCTGGGTCTCTATCAATAATAGCCATAAATACCTCTTTAATTAATATTTAATTTGATATTAATACTTTATATTATAATACAATAAGAAAAATTATTTAGAAAGTAAAAAGCCGAGCAACGCTTTTGCTCTGGCTTTTTTTGTAAAAAATTCACTTTTTAAATTATTTTGTTAAATCACAAAATTCAATAATGGTTTTTTTGATTGCTTCAACATCATTTAGATTGCTTAAGTCACTTTTAAGGTTTATAAACTTTTCTTGTTTTCCGGAAATCAAAAGGTATAAATTATTGTAAAAATCATATTTTTTGTTTTCTTTAAACATTCTTACATATTCACTTACATAAGTATCGCATAATGTTTCAATTTTTGCTAAATATTCTTTTTGGAAATTGCTGTCAACTTTCTTTTTTTCCATGATTTCTTTAACGCCATTAACAATTTTTGTTTTTAGATCTCCATTTATTGTAAAAATTTTAAATGATTTAGCAACTTCATCTATTACAGAATTAATAACTGCTTGTTCAGTTGATTCAATTTTATTGTTTAGTTCCTTTAATTTAGAAAGTGTGCCACTATATAAATTGGATACATCTTCATAATTATCAATTGATTCATTAATTTTATGCTTAAGAGACTCAAAAGCACCAATTTGTTGATTAAGTTCATTTATTGCTTTTTTGATTTCATTAACTTTTGCTGACGTTTCAGTTGTCAAAGTTATTTTGTCCTTAAGTTTATTATTTAATTGTGTAAATGATGTAACAATTCTATTAAATGAATCAATATTAGTTTTGTATTTTGGAATTTCATTAAATTCATTAATTTCTTTTTTAAGTGCTTCGTATTTTTGTTCTTTTGTTTGTGAACAACTCGAAGACAAAACAGGAATAGTTGCAAAACCTAAAAGAACTGTACTATTTCTAATTATTGATTTAATTTTGTTCATTTTTCTCCCTAGGTAATAAGTGTAAATTTACCATATTTAAATTATAGAAAAATATTGAAATAAAAGAAATTGAAGCTTATAAATTCAAAAACAAGATAAAAAATGTTGCTTATGAAAATTAGAGAAATGGGGTGTCGCTTCTAAATGACACATTACTTTTCTAAATCTCAAATTAATTAAATATTTTATAGTTTTTTGTATAACTTTTAATGTTTATGTCAAATAACTGTGCTTTTATTATTCAATAGGTATATAAATATCATTTAACATCAATTTTTTATCAGTGTAAAAGTTCTTTCAAGATTCATACGAAACTTTAAAATCAATTGTAGCATTACTTGGATGAATATAAAACGATTTTGTAAATTCGTTTGATTTATCAAAACGTAGTCAATCATAGTAATGTAATTTAACTTCATTATTGAATCCATCATTAAAATTTATAATGTTATAAAAACAAGAGAATAAATAACTTCTATCAAAACCAGCATTCTCTCTTCACGTTAACATAGTAGAGAGATAGGCTGAATTAGAAATGACATGTGTTGAATATAAATTAATAGGTAACCTTAACTCGTCCGCAAGCAAATTCTCTGAATTTAACCCTGGATATACTTCTGCACCCTCTTTGTAAAAAGAATATGCTCTTAATCTTTTTTTCTTACCAAATAAACTTAGTTTTCAGATTTCTGAAATATTATTAGCTTATTCCGCAGAATGCAAAGCACCAAGAATTCTAGTTTCACCTGCAAATTTTCAATGACTTGCATATTCATTATGATTATAGTTTTTATCACTGTCATCGATTAATTCAATAGTACGTGAATTATTTTTCAGAGATTGATTTGAATTAAGAGTTAATAGAAGATTAGCATAGTATATTTTTTTACCCGAGTTTCGGAGTTAGACACACTAAAAAGGCTCAATTTTTGGCAAAAAGCACAAAAAACATTAATTTTTAGGCATTTTTTAAGCTTTTCTCAAAAACGTGTTATATGCATTTAATTACACTTTTTCCCTTATTATTGACAGAAAAGAATTAATTACATTTAACTATTTTGTGGTATTATTTAATTTATCGGCACATTTTAACCTTAAAATTGTAAAAGTGTTATTAAAATTATTGCCAAAATTTTACCAATATGCCTATTTTATAGGCAAATTGTTCATTTTTTAATTTTTAACTCCGAAAGTCGGGACACATTACTTTTCTAAATCTCAAATTAATTAAATATTTTATAGTTTTTTGTATAACTTTTAATGTTTATGTCAAATAACTGTGCTTTTATTATTCAATAGGTATATAAATATCATTTAACATCAATTTTTTATCAGTGTAAAAGTTCTTTCAAGATTCATACGAAACTTTAAAATCAATTGTAGCATTACTTGGATGAATATAAAACGATTTTGTAAATTCGTTTGATTTATCAAAACGTAGTCAATCATAGTAATGTAATTTAACTTCATTATTGAATCCATCATTAAAATTTATAATGTTATAAAAACAAGAGAATAAATAACTTCTATCAAAACCAGCATTCTCTCTTCACGTTAACATAGTAGAGAGATAGGCTGAATTAGAAATGACATGTGTTGAATATAAATTAATAGGTAACCTTAACTCGTCCGCAAGCAAATTCTCTGAATTTAACCCTGGATATACTTCTGCACCCTCTTTGTAAAAAGAATATGCTCTTAATCTTTTTTCTTACCAAATAAACTTAGTTTTCAGATTTCTGAAATATTATTAAACTTATTCCGCAGAATGCAAAGCACCAAGAATTCTAGTTTCACCTGCAAATTTTCAATGACTTGCATATTCATTATGATTATAGTTTTTATCACTGTCATCGATTAATTCAATAGTACGTGAATTATTTTTCAGAGATTGATTTGAATTAAGAGTTAATAGAAGATTAGCATAGTATATTTTTTATATGATTCAAATAATTTATTTAATATCTCTTCATACTTTATTTTAGAAATAATTAAATTATCTTTCTTCAAAATATTAATTATATTTTTAACAATTTTATATTCATGTTTTAACAAACTAAAGAAAGCATCCAGAATAAAATGTGAATCATTACTATTTAATTTATTGAATGCTTCTTCTTTATTTGCTCCCACAATTGTTTGAATATTTTTAACCTTCTGAGTAATTGAATATTCTAACCCATATACAATGTAATCAAATTTCTTTTTATAACCAAATAAATCTTGATTATCACTACTTACACCATCAATCTTTAAAAATTTTTCATTTGCATTAATGTTATTATCCTCAAATCCATAAATTACTCTATCAAACCCATATTTTTTATACATTTCCTTGTTGTTTTTCAGATTTGGCCTTAGTCCCGACTGGCTCATTGCATCTTTTAAAGCCATTGTTTTATTTTTAAAATTATCATCACCACTTCCAAGAATCTTGACAATACTATATTCAAAAATGTTTTTTTTCATTGTTTCAATAATATCTTGGGGCATCAAAGTTGTAAATAACGTTATAACCAAACTTATCTACTAATAAAGTTTTAGCCAGTGTTACTATATAAATTTTAAATAATTACCTATTTTCACCAATTTCAGTTACAAAACCTACAAAATAGTAAAAAACAAAGTGAAATAATCAAAAATTTCCTTGTTTTTTTATTTAGTTTTTGATATAATATATAGTAACATTACTATATAAAAAGGAAATTAAAGATGGCAATACCAAAAGAAATATTATCGATTGAGAGACCAAAAGGAACGATTGTAAGAAACAGTTTTGGAATTTATTCAGTTGTTAAGAGAAGTTCAAAATATGTTAACGGAAAAGTCTATTCCCTACAATATTGCGGTTATTGGAAGAATAGAGAACGGCAAATATATAGCATTAAAAGAACCAAAATACATGAAAAACAATAAGAAGGTAGTAACAACAATAAAGGACTATGGAAATGTTGCAATTTTTCAAAAACATGGCAAAAACATATATGAACAATTACAAAAACATTTTGATGAATTGACAGACTAAGAAAATTTATTTAATATCATTAATTCGATGTGCTTATCCAAAGGCCACAAACAGAGATTTAAAATTTTATTATGAAACTTCTTTCCTATCGGAATTATTTAAAAATGTTGGTTTAAGTGAATCCATGATGCCTGATTTTTTGAAAGAGTCGGAAGAGATTATGCAAAAATTGAGAATTTCATGGTTGATAGAATTAACCAGTTTAAAAAATCTATTCAAATTATTGATGGTACATTAAAATCATACAATTCTGATGATTCTGTTTTTTCTAAATGATCAAGAAAAGGAAAAATAAAAGGTAGTAAAGATTTTACACTTTTGTATACATACGATTTAAAAACAAAAGAACCAATCTATGGTAGACCATATGCTGGAAATATGTTGGATTGCACTATATTTGAAGACTATTTGGAAAATATAGCTAAAAATGATGAGTTAATAGTTGGGGATAAAGGTTATTGGAATTCTAAGATAATTAAGAAGATTGAAGAACACAAAAAATGAGATATTTATTTCCAATTAAACGTTCTTCAAAACTAATTTCAGCAAATAATTTAATGGATAATTTGATTCCATTAATGATAAAAGATAGAAATTTACTTGGAAAAATTACTAATATAGGAAATAAATACTATTACACAATTAAAGATTTAGATATAGAAGCGAATGAAAGAAAAGTGCTTTTTAAAATGTCACAAAAGAAGAATAATTTTGAATTTCAAAAATTTAATGATGAAACTATAAATCTAGGTACAATAATCTTTGAATCTAACAGCAAACTATCACTTGAAGATGTCTACACAATATATTCTCAAAGATGAGAAATAGAAGAAATGTTTAGATTTTATAAGAACATTTTAGAATTACCAAAAACAGGAGTTCATTCTGAATATAGACTTATATACAACAGAGTTTATTAATTACATTTCATTGATAATTTCAATGAGAGTTAAGAACGAATTAACAAGGCTGAACCTAATTGAAAAATATTCATATAATCAAATTATCAACTATCTAAAATCATTTAAAAACAATCGTCCAATGGTGTTGATTGAAGAAATACTAAATTATTAAATTACATTGAAAAACTTGCTGAAATTTTAGCCATATAGTAACATCTGTTAAAACTTTTTTAATCTACAATGATGTTGTAAAAATTTTTAACAAAAAACAATAAATCATTGGCAAATTTTGAAAAATTATTGTCATTTGTAATAGAAACATAATTATTTCAGTCTATTTGTTCATTTATAAGTTTACTATATATGTCATCAATTACTTTTTCTATTAATTTTGTTTGTTCTAGAATAAATTCGCCCGCTTCATCATTAATGTATTTAATATCATTGTGTTCATATTCAGAAAATTTTTCATTTATATTATTTTTATTATTTACATAATCATTAAATTTTTTAAATATTTCTATTCAAGCAGTCACAAATCTTTCTTTTACTGCTTTAAAATTATGTGATTTTTTATTTTTGAAATCATCACTATTATTTATTTTGTTGCTTCTGTAATTATCTTATTTCTCGCATCAATATTTCTTTGATAACCCTTTAAATGTGGTTCAGCTAAACTTGATAGTTCTTTAACATTTTTGCTTACATTATCAAGAAAATCGTTATATAAAATTCTTAAATAATCTAATTCTTTAGCCTTAGTATTAATTTCTTTTGTTGATTTAAATAAATTATCAAATGAAGATTTAACAGAATTGTAATTGTTTTCTTCTCACTCAATTATGCTTGTTGCTTGTAATGAATTATTTTTAGTTTCTATTTCATCCTTGATACTTCTTGCATCACTTAATTCAATTAGTTGCTTATAACCTTCTAGTTCATTATGTTTAGTTACAATAGCTGATGATAATTTGTTGTTAACGTTTGAAGTATTTGCACTTTTTATTGAATTATAGTTTTTAAAATCAACTTCAAGTAGTTCATTTGTAAGGTTAAGTGTGCTCAAAAATTCAGTTAAGTCAGTTGCTGTATTAAGTTTACTTCTATGATCTTTTGACAAAAATGTGTTTGTATTTTCTAATTGATCACTAATTGTTGAATATGAAAACCCAAATGCATTAAATGTATCCAGATTACTCTTTACATTTTCATATGAAGTTTTAAAAGCATTAAGTCTATGTTTACCATAATCTCATAATTTAATACTTTCTTTTCTCAATTTATTAATATGTGTTTTAATTTTAATAAACGAATCAATTACTTCATTTCGTTTAGATATATATTGTTCTGACTTTAAATTTGTTAAATCTTCACTACTTTGTTTTGCAAATTCTTCGACTTCATTCCATTCACTTTGTAATTTTAATTTTTCCATTAAAAAATCTAGATTGACATTTAAATTTTTTAATTTTGACTTTATCTTGACTTTGACACTTTAGAAATTCATTTTTTAAAAAAGCCTATAAAATAGGCTTTTATGGAAAGTCTATTATTTAGATTCTAGTAAAACAGGGCCTAATTCATCGACTTTTCCCCATTTAGGAATTATTTGATAACCTAATGATTCTCTTAAATTTGTGTAATCTTCTGGTTCTCTAACTCTTAAAAAGTATTTTTCTTTCTTGTCTAAACTCTCAATAAGTACTATTTTTACCTTTCTCAATGCATCAACAATTCTGTCGGTTGTTAAACTGTTATTAGCCAATGAACTTAATGAAAATTCTATGAATCTTTCAATAACTAATGCTAAATAACAAATCATAAAATGTCCTTCAATTGTTTTTTCTTTTGACAAATAAACTGGTCTAGTTTCAAAAGTTGTTTTTAAAATCCTAAATGATTCTTCAATCTTTCATAAATTTGAATATGTTCTTATTACTGTTTCAATGCTTAAATTTTTGTTGCTTGTATATATTCCGTAAAATCCATCTCATCTTGCATCATCTATAATTTTTCTTCATTTAATGAAATTTCTCCAACAGAATAGTTGACATATTTTTTGCCACCTTTTTTAATTCACTCATGGCTTTTGAGCCATTTTTTCAACACAACTTTTGGCTTTTTAATCAGTCTTTCTCTATCACTTTGATCTTTTTTCTTCTTTTTCTGAAAAACTTAAAATTAAATTTCCATCTAATGAATTATCAAGTACTAATTCATCCTTAATTTTTTAGTTAATGGTGCTTTTTTACATAAAAACCATCATTGCTTGCTCATATGTAGCAAGGTCTATAATGCCAGGAACAAGGTTCTTATTTCCTTTAATTTTGTGAGACATTATGAACTCAAAACCATCTTTTTAAGTTCTAAAAGATTAGGACCAGAGTTTAATCCTCTGTCTGCAATAACAGTAATATTTTCAATACCTAATTTTTCCTTAACTTCCTTTATAAAAGGGACAAAAGTTTTAAAATCACTTGTATTTCCGGCAAACAATTTGTAGGCAATTGGAATTCCATAAGCATCAATCATCATCCCAAGAACAACCTGTACATTATTAATTTTTGCATCCTTAGAAAACCCGTAATCTAACAAATCGTTTTTTCTATACTTTCAAAGTAAACAGTTGTAACATCGTAAAATGTTTCTTTTAGGTTTCTATCAAATAGTTTGGCTAATTTTTTGTTGATATGTTCAATGATATCTAGCCTTTCATCACACAAAATTTCAAGGCTTCTGTAGATTGATTTAAGGGTGTCATCATTCTTTATTGTATACTCATCAAAAATATTAAATGTTTTACTTTTTGAACAAGGTTTTAAAAATCTCATTGCGACTAAATTTTGGACAATATTGTTCAAATCGTATTTGATTCTCTTCATATTCTTTGATTTCTCAAAATATTTATCTAGGTCTAACTTTCGGTAAACATTGTTTAGTATTAAATTGCCATAATTTAAAACTTCTAATTCATTCTGATATTTATTGTGTATCTTGTTTTCATCTCTAATATCATATTCACCGTCAATGCTATCGTCAGATAAAACATCTTTAAATGTCCCAAGCATTCTGCCTAAAAGTACTTCTTTTTCTTCCTTATCTTTTGAATACTTTTTAAATTCATTTCTCAGGTTTTCTAAAAAATTAGGATCGTTTTCTTCTAATTTGGATAATAATCCCAAATTTTGGACAACCTTATGTTTACAAGATTTGCTTTCTTTATCTCAATAACTTTTCACAATATTAACATATTCTTTATTTCTAACTCTAATAACTTTAACAAACATAATTATATTATACTATGTTTTACTAGAATTACAAGAAAAAATAAAAAATTCATATACTATGTATATGAGCCTTATTTTCAATGTGTTTTAATGGCCAAAGTGTCAAAGTCAAGAATGTATCCAGATTACTCTTTACATTTTCATATGAAGTTTTAAAAGCATTAAGTCTATGTTTACCATAATCTCATAATTTAATACTTTCTTTTCTCAATTTATTAATATGTGTTTTAATTTTAATAAACGAATCAATTACTTCATTTCGTTTAGATATATATTGTTCTGACTTTAAATTTGTTAAATCTTCACTACTTTGTTTTGCAAATTCTTCGACTTCATTCCATTCACTTTGTAATTTTAATTTTTCCATTAAAAAATCTAGATTGACATTTAAATTTTTTAATTTTGACTTTATTGAATTATCAATAAAAGTTATAAGAGTAGATGTTCGATTCTTTTCCTTGCTAATTAAATCAAGTGATTTATGAATAATTTCACTTGCTTTTTCAAGTTCTCAATTGTTGTTATTTGATGAATATTTTGTGATTTCATCATTTAGTAAGTATAAGTTGTCATAATTGGCTTTTTGGACACTATAGTCAAGCAACGTTGTTTGTTCTAATACTTTTGAATTGTCTAATTTTTCTTTTAGTGAAGTAATTAAATTTGTATTATATTTAATCATTTCATTATTAAATTCATTAATAGATTCATTTGCACTTTTTAGATCACTAAGAACGCTGGTTCTCGATAAATAATTTTTATGTTTAATAATTTTTCCATCGTGACTAAAATACTTATTTACTATCTTTTTGCTTGTTGGTACTTTGAAATATCTAAACCAACTGAAGTTTGTATTGTTTCAATCTCAGTGTTACTAATTATCTTCTTACTGATTGAATTAGTGATCTTGTTCTCGTTAAACTTTGCTAGTGCCCCTTCATCTCAAACTTTATAATCTTCACTAAGCAATTTTAAGCCAGATAAAATATAGTCTTTTGTTAGTTTCTTCTCTTTCTTAAATTCATCATTTTCTTTTTGTTTCTTGTAGTTGTCAATAGCTAATTTAAGTTCATTAAATTTAGTATCTTTATTTTCTATTGATTTTATGAGAAAATTATCACTATCTCTTAAATTGTATACTTCAGTAGCCAACTTTTCACACTTGTCAAATATTTTTTGCAAATGCTCAACTTGACTAATATTTAATATTGTTTCTGTTTCTGTAACAGCTTCAGGTATTCTTTCTTTAATAAGTTTATATTGTTTGAAGTTCTTTTTTGCTCTAAGAAATGAATTGTTTCCAAAGTGGTGACCAACCTTGTATTTATCTTGGCTTTTTTGGATATTAATTAATTCATCACTTAGCTCTTTGTTTAATTGCATTTGTTTATTGTAAGAATCAAGAATCATATTAAGTTGAGCCTTAACTTCATCTTCTAGTGGCTCATCCTTAATAATATTTACTAAGTCATCATGATTTTGCTTAAGTTTTTTATTGAACTTAGTGAAACTGTCAATTTTCGTATCAAATTCCTGCTTGATTTTTTTATAGTTAGAATGGTCTACTGATGCACCAGCGATTGTACCTATTGATATTGTCCCAACTATTCCGCTAGCTATACCAGCAGTAATCCCAATAATTTTCTTGTTCTTTCTAGTCATAAAGACTCCTTTTCCATTTATTTCAAAATGAAGTATATATTCTTTAACAATCAAATATATTTTTGGGACATTAGGAAAATAATGTCATAAAAAATGTGTCATTTTCTAAGTGCATCTATGTTGTTAAATTGCTTAATTTAAAGAAAAATAAATGACTTGTACATGGAAGAAATTAAGGCAACTGTAATAATAAGTAGCCTTTATATATTGAAATTGCATATGTAATAAAAAGTATAAATTCAAATACAGGATAAAAAATTGTCGCTTAATTTGTATTAAAAAAATCAATTTTAAATAAAAAAATATTGTTTTTATTTCTTGTCAAAATATGAATTATTTGGGTGTTTTATTTGTAAAAATAAGAATATAATTTAAAAACATATTTTAAAACAAAAAAGGAGGTAAAAAAATGTTAAATATTTTCAAATATATGCCACTAAAAATTAAGTTTTTTGCTTTCATTAGTGCATTTTTTGCAATTATACAGCCTTTTTTGTCAATGCTTAATCCAACAATAACAAAACAACTTATTACATTGATTGCAAATGTTCAAAACGGAATTGAAATGAAGCAAGTTAATTTATTGTTTTGAAACATAATTACTAACAGTACAAATCTTAGTATAGTTTATTTAATTTCAATGGCTATTGGGTTTGCATTGTTGCTAATGATAGTAGCTTTCTTAAGTGCATTTTTTGCAACAAAAACCTGTATTTATGGGACTTATTATTTAAGAAAAGCATTGTTTGAGCATTTACTTACTCTTTCAAGGAGTAAACTAGAAAAATATAGCGTTGGAAGTTTACTAACGCGTTTTAGTAATGATTTGAGCAAAATTAGAGATGGTATTTTTATAGTTATTAGAGGTCTGGTTGTTTCTCCATTTTTTGTAATTTGAGGTCTTGTATTCACAACTACAACAAACCTTTATTTATCAATTGCGATTTATATAACTATTCCATTCTTAATTGGTGGAGCAATATTTGCAATTTTCAAATTATTTCCTTTTTATCGAAAAGAAAATTGAATTTTAGATCAATTAAATGAACAATCAAAAGAAGATATAAATGCCGTTGCTTTAATTAAGTCATATAACCTTGAGGAACAAAGATATCAAAAATATTTTTCAAAAAACCAAGAATGATTTAATGTATATAGTAAGAATGCCACATTTAGTTCATATGCATGACCTATAATTAATGTTTTTGTGCTTTTTGGAAATGTTATAATTTTTGCCTTAATAGCCTTTTTAATAGGCAAAAAAGGTAATGACAACATCTCAAAATTAATTGGTGATATTTCTCAGTTTACAGCTAATTTAAGCATGATTTCAATGGGTGTTTTTAACACATTATTTACTATTAATAGATTATTTAGATCAAGTGTTTCAGCTAAAAGATTTATTGAATTAATGAATACAAGAAGCGAAATTCCTTATGTTATTAGTGATAATAAAATAACTAATGGTTCAATTGAGTTTAGGAATGTTAATTTTTCCTATCCTATCTATAAAAAAGGCGAATTGGTCGATTCAAAGGTAGCGTTGAAAAATATTAATCTAAAAATTGAATCAGGTCAAAAAGTAGGGATAATTGGTAAAACAGGTAGCGGTAAAAGCACTCTTGTAAAACTTTTATCACATGAATATTTACTCAATGAAGAAGATGGAAAAATTCTTATTGATTCACATAATATTAACGAAATTGACACGGCTAATTTCTTTGAAAAAGTTACACATGTTTATCAAAAACCAATGATCATTTCAGGTTCAATAAAGAAAAATATTACATTCTCGAACGATAAATTTAGTGAACAAGAAATTGAACAAGCAATTAATATTTCATGTGCTGATTTTATAAACGAATTAGATGACAAATACAGTGCTAAAGTTGATCAACGTGGTAAAAATTTTAGTGGTGGCCAACGCCAAAGAGTTGCAATTGCACAAGCATTGATTAAGAAACCTAAAATCTTAATTTTAGATGATTCTACTAGTGCACTTGATAATGAAACTGATCTAAAAGTGCGTCAAAATATTAGAGATAACTTAAAAGAAAGTACATTAATTATAATTAGTCAAAAGATTAATTCAATTAAAGATTCAGATCAAATTTTTGTTCTTGATAAAGGAGAATTAATTGCTAAGGATAAGCATGATAATTTAATTAATAATTGCAAAATTTATCAAGAGATTTGAAAATCACAGGAAGAAGAAGGGGGTCAATAATGGCACGTAGATTTACCAATATTTACCTTCGAAAAAAAGGTGAAAAAAGGGTTGGTTTAAAAATTTTTTTTAAATTTTTAACTAACTTCGAAATTTCAAGAAGTGTTTGAGTTTTCACAATAATTTTTGGTTTTTTTGTTGCATCATTAACAAATGTTGCGTCTTGGTTAATTGGTTTTATAACTGACAAATTTTTAGATTCAAAAACATTTAATATTGCAAATTTTAGGATGAAAGATTACATAATTTTTGTAATATTACTTGCTTGTTTATATATTTTTATAAAGGTTTTTGAAATTAGTCAAAGGCTGACAATTTCAAAACTATCTGCTAAAATTGGATGAAATCTAAGACTTCAATGCTACCAAAAGATTCAACAGATGCAAATGAGCTATTATGAAGAAGAACAAACAGGTGACATAATGTCAGCACTAACTAATGATATACAGAATATAACTCAAGCAATATGAGATATTTTAGTTTCTTTCATAGCAATAATATTTGAATTTACCTTTATAGCAATTATGATGTTTGTTTATGCGCCCTTACTTGCTATCATTATTTTACTAATTGCACTATTTAATGCTTCAATTATTTTCTTAATTATTAAAAGTAATCAAAAATTTTATATCGAGCAACAAGAAAGACTTGGACAATTTAATGGTTATTTGGAAGAAATTATGGATGCTCTTCCACTTGTTAATTTGCATCAACAAAGTCAAAGCGTTGCTAAGGAATTTGATAAATATTCAAAAGCATTAGTTAAACCAGATGCAAGTGCTGGGTTTAGAATGAATATAACATTTCCTTGATTTCACTTTAGTAAAACACTAAATTTAATAATATTAATTTCAACTGCTGCATTATTTGTTTATTATGATATTCCTATTGGTGGAATTAAGCCTTTAAGTGCTGGAGTTGTTATGACTTTTGCTTTATATCTTTTTAGAATTAACGATAATATCTTACTAATTCTTGAGATTGTTAATGGAATTCAGCACGGTTTAGGTTCAATTGTTAGAATTAATAAAATTTTAGCTCTTAATCCACAATTTGATGAGAATAAATTAAATGAATTAGACTATAAAACAGGTAAAATTGAATTTAAAAATGTTTCTTTTGCTTATCCATCTAATCCAGATAAATTAGTTCTAAAAAATATAAGTTTTACAATTGAAAAAGGTAAGTCCCTTGCACTTGTAGGACACACAGGCTGTGGTAAAACCACAATTGCAAAACTATTATCAAAATTTTATGTCCCAACAAGTGGTCAAATTTTAATAGATGGACAGAATATACTTGATATCAAAAGCAAAAGTTGAAGAAATTATATTGATACAATTTTGCAAGAAACCTACATCTTTAATGACACTGTTAAAAATAACTTAACAATAGTTAATCCTAATATAAGTGAGCAAGACTTTGATAAAATAGTTAATAAAACATCAATTAATGAATTTATAGAACTAATGCCGAATAAATATGAGACATTTCTTAAGTCAAACGGAAATAATTTAAGCGAAGGACAAAAACAATTAATAGCAATTACACGTTCACTAATTGCCTCAAAACCAATATCAATTCTTGATGAGGCTACTTCCAATATTGACACAATTACCGAGTTTAAAATTCAAAAAGCTATGAAACATTTAATGAAAGATAGAAGTATGTTAATTATTGCACACCGTTTAAGCACAATAAAAAATGTAGATGAAATTCTCGTTATAAAAGAGGGAACGATTATTGAGCGTGGTAGTCACAAACAATTATTAAATCAAAATGGACACTATAAGAAAATATACGCTCTTGGTGTTAATGACTTGCTCATTGAATAAACAAAATTAAAACTAGGCGTTGAACCCAGTTTTAATATTTGGTGCCCGAGACAGGACTTGAACCTGCAAGCCGTTAAGCACTAGATCCTTAGTCTAGCGTGTTTGCCAATTTCACCACTCAGGCGCATGAGTAAATTAATTTTACCAAAGTTTGGCTTGCTTTGATATTTTTTTACCCATTTTTTGATTTTTCGGTTGAATTTCTCCTAATTCTTCAAATAATTTAGATATTCCACAATTTTCAAATGATGGACCTATATAATTTGCAACTGCTTTTACTTCATCCATAGCATTTCCCATAGCAATAAATGTTCCTACTTCAGGTAGTGCATTAATATCATTACCACTATCCCCAATATGAGCCGCATTTTTAGCATCTATATTTAATAAGTTACAAACAAAGGCATTACCTTTACCTTTTGTTGCACTTTTATGCGTTATTTCAATTGAATATCCTTTTGATACAATATGAAAAGATAATGATGGATATTTATTAGTCAAAAATTTGTAAAATTTGTTAATTTCCTCTTTATCCTTTCCAAAAGTTAAAATTTTTGTTACTTTTGAATATTTAGGCATTTGCTCATACTTAAATTTATCAAGTTTTGCAGTTCACGGTCTAATAAACGGACTTGTTTCGCAAGGACCAAAAATTTTATTATCTCCATTGAAAATTATGAACATTTTTTCTTTAATTAATAATTCAACAACACTATCAACATCACCATTCTCAATTTCATATTTGGCTAAAATATTATTATTTTTATCAATGATTAATGCACCATTTTGACACACAGCATATGGACATTTTAGTTTATCAATTAATGACAAAACAAAAGAACTATTAGCTCTACCAGTTGAAATAACAACTGGTTTAGATTTATTTAATTCAACAATAGCTTTAACATTTTCTTCTGAAATCGTTTCCTCTCCATTAGGCAAATCTAATAGGGTTCCATCTAAATCAATAAAGTAAGCATCAATATTTCTTTTCATAGTTTTAAAATTATCTCCTTTAAATGTGAATCGATATATAAAAAAAACACTATTAATTATTAACAAATAACATTATTCTTTTTATCATTTTTTGTTTAAAAAAATGAAATAGGGAGTTATTTGAGTATCAACACAACATTTTCGTTCTTCTAAAATTTACCAATATGACTATTTTATTGGCAAATTAGTCAATTTAGATTTTTGTAGCTTTTTCAATACTGCAAGTTCTTAAAAAATTAATATATGTCAAAAAAGATACAATTAAGCCGAAAAAATAATATGTTTCAAATTTAAAAGATTTAACAAACTCTTTTGTTTCACGATCACTTATTTTAGTGTTCTTGTTTATAAAAGACAACATTTTAACTGAATTATCATAAAGAGTTGTGAAATAGTTAAAATATGGATTATTAAAAATAAATTCAGGTACAAATTGAGCATTAAAATATTCAAAACAATAGTTTTTAAGATTTATACACTTAATTTCAATGTCATCTTGACTATAAGATAAATTTATAAAATTTAGTAGTGTACTAAAAAGTGATTTGTAGACATAAATATAAAATTCAAGTAGTTTTGATATAATCTGGTCTTTATTACTGTAATAAAATTGATAATCTTCAAGTGGTTTTTCAATTTTCAGTTCATTGAATTTAGTGCAAAATTCATTAAATTTGTCATCAGCTAATTTTCTAAATAATTCATTAGAAACAATTTCAAACTTGTAATTTGAAGAATTATTATGGTCAACTTTTAAATTTCTAAATAATTTAGTTTCTGCATTGTTTTTATTATTTTCACCATTAAGTTCAGTAATAAGATCTTTAATTAAATAAAGAAACATACTTTCACAAGTATATTCATCATCAAAGCCACTTAAATTAAAATTTTTAACATGTTTATTACGAATTCTTAGATATGATAATCACCTACTAAAAATGGACATACCTTCTATTTTTCGAATTGCTTCTAGATAAAAATAAGCAAAATCATCCTCAAAAACTCATAATGAATATTTTTTATCTTCAAATCAAGTCATTTTTTTAAAAAATTCTTGTTCTTGATCATATATGAATTTAGATTCAACACATTCTTCGCATTGACTTTCATACTTAACTCTAAATGCATAATATTTTGAATCATAAAATGGCATAAAATAAATTCTTATTTTTTCATCACTATCAGTCACATTATCCTTAATATATTTTTTAATCAATTCAAAATACTGCTCATTAAAATCTTCTCATTTCTTAAGTTCATAACATGATGATTTTTTGCTGTTGCGTAACTTTGTTATGTAATTGTTAAATTGTTTCTTTGTTATTGTTACATTTAATTCCATAAGTATTTAAATTATATAAAACAATATAAAATGTACTGTAAAATATTGGTATTAAATATAAAAATGAAGTCTTGCGAAAAAACAATTCATTATTATTTTTTTAAAATCTTATTATTTTTATATAAAGTGAAAAAAATCACTTATGTTAGGCCTTGGGACATAATCAATTAAACAAGAAACTTTGAATTAATCAAAATATTAAATATTAATGATATCTAAACTTTAATTTATAATTAAATAACAATTTAATAAATAAGGACGCAATGATGACAAGTAAAAAAATGAACAAATATATTGCTAGTTACTTTCATAAAACTGAAAAAATATTAGCTAAATATAATAAAAATAATGTAATAGTTTTGCAGTTTTTTCAGCGACGAGACAATAGTTTACTTGCAGGTATGCAAGAAGTTCTTGACTTACTAGAAAAAAATACTGATACCAGTAAATACATTATCAGATATTTACCAGATGGGACTATTATAAATAATTTGGAAGTTGTACTTGAATTAGAAGGACATTATCATGATTTTGGTAAATTTGAGGGTTTAATTGATGGAATTCTAACTAGATCAACATCAATTGCATCAAATGCTTATGATTGTGTTCAAGCTGCAAAAGGTAAAAATGTAATTTTTATGGGAGATCGTGCTGACCACTACCTTATGCAGGAAATAGATGGTCGTGCAGTTGCGTTAGCAGGAATTAAATCAGTTTCAACAGAGGCCCAAAATATTCTCAATAATGAATCAACATTTGGCTCAGTTCCACATATATTAATTCAAAATTTTGGTGGCAATACAGCGAAAGCAATGCAAGCTTATAGTGAACTTTTTCCTCAAAACAAGATAATTTCATTAGTGGACTACCACAATAACGTAATTGAACAAGCATTAGAATCTTACAAAGTTTTAGGTAATAAGCTTTGAGGTGTTAGAATTGACACATCTAAAAATATGGTTGACCATATGTTTGATAACCAAGAAGAAAACCCAGAACACTATGGAGTAAATATCGAACAAGTCAAAAATTTAAGATCAGCCCTAGATAAAGTTGGTGCTAATGATGTCAAAATAGTTGTTAGTTCTGGTTTTAACGCAGCTAAAATTAAAAAATTTGAGGAAGCAGACACTCCAGTTGATAGTTATGGAGTTGGTGCCGGAATATTTAAATTTGTATCTAGTTTTAGTGCTGACGCAGTATTGCTAAATGGCAAAAAAGAAGCAAAAGAGGGTCGCGAATATAGACCTAATCCAAAATTGCAAATTTACCATTCTAAAAAATAATCAATTTTCCAAAACACCTACAAAACAGTCGTTTTGGAAAATTTTTATAATTAATAATACCTTACAAAAAAATCTCAAAATTCAAAAAATTAAGTATAATTTAATTATCAATTAATATGAAAGGGAATTAAAATGAAAAAACAATCATCGGCTTTTGTGGGCGTTAGTTTATTACAAACATCAATCATAATTGTTTTATTTGTTATAGGAATGATTGAAGCAATTAAAGGTGCAGGCTTTGGCCTTCTAATTTATGGTGCTGTTGGTTTTACTCTTGCACTCCAAATAGTTATTTTGTTCTTTGCGTTTGTATTCAAAAAGACAGGAAACAGCGGGAAAATAGGAACACTATTAATTATTTTCTTGTTTTTAATGTTAGCAGCAACAATTATTTCACTATCGTACACAATTTGCTTTACACAAGGTGCAAATATTAAACCTAATGGACAACAAGTTTTTGGAATTGTTTCATCAATTTTAACATGAACATTGGCAGTTCCATACCTTGTATGTACAATAATCTTTTCTATTAAATCAAAATAAGAAATTAACCTGCAAAGAGCAGGTTTTTTGATCTTTTTATAAGAAAAAAACTCTTTTTAGTATAATTTAAATACTATTTTAAACTAGAATAAAGGAGCATTTATGATTAATGTTAATACATTTAAACCTGGGATTACTTTTGAAGATGAGGGCGAAATTTTTGTTGTTCTAGAAGCTCAACACTCAAAACAAGGTCGTGGTCAAGCAAACGTTAAAGCTAAGGTTAAGAACTTAAGAACAGGTTCAACAACAATTAAATCATACACAGGTGGTGTTATGGTTTCAAAAGCTCACATTGATAAAAGACCAATGAATTACTTATATTCAGAAGGTAAAAATATTATTTTAATGGACAATGAAACCTATGAACAAATTGAAGTACCTGTGAGCCATGTTGAGTGAGAAATGAATTTTATTAAAGAAGGTTCAACTGTCAAGGTTCGTATGTACAAGGATGAAATTTTGGACATTGAAATTGAAGATACAGTTACACTAGAAGTAATTGAAGCACCTGATGCAGTTAAAGGCAATACTACAACAAACCCACAAAAGAAAGTAAAAGTTGAAACAGGTTATGAGTTAGAAACACCTATGTTTATCAAAGAAGGTGACTTAATTAATATATCAACATCAACCGGTAAATATAATGGTAAAGGAAAATAATAATGAATTTAATAACTACGAATTGTGGATTAAATTTATCTTACTCAATTACAGAAAATGTTTTTAACCAACTAATAAACCAATGTTTTGATGAAATTAAGGACGTAAAATTAACTAACGAAGCAAGAATTTCATTCAACAAAGAACAAACAAATGTTTCATTTGAAATTGACATAAAAATTAGAAAAGGCATTGGCATTCAACAAATTATTGAAACTATAACACAAGAATTAGAATCTCGCTGTTTAGGTTTATTAGATATTAAACCCCGAAGTATAAGATTGTGTTTTGTTGGATATTATTAATAATAACAAGTTAAAATTAAAAATTGTTTTGGTGTTTTCAATTTTTAACTTTATTTGAGAATTTTTAAAAATTAAGGCATGGTAGCCTTAATTTCCCAAAATGAAACAATAAGTGCAACACACAATAATTTATTAAAAAAATTATATTTGTTTCTTGAAAATTAAAGTCAAAAAAGGTCTTGAATTATTGCTTTTGCAATAAAAAAGACTTTTTTTTAATAAAAGAAAGTGAACGAACGAATGTGAGAGAACTTTTTCCTAATAGGAAAGCGGGGGTGGGTAGATCTACCCACCCCGCGGCGGCACCTTGCAAAAAAACTATTCGATAATTCCAAAATTCTCAAAAAGAAAGCATTCTTCACTGGTTTTTCAGTTTAAAACTTCGCGTGGCATTCTATTAATTTGTTTTTCTACTTCTTTAAGTTCTTCATAACTAATATTATTAAAATCGGTTCCTTTTTTTCATTCTCTTCTTAACATACCATTATAGTTTTCGTTGCTCCCTCTTTGAAAAGAAGCAAATGGTTCTGCTTTATAAATGATTATATTCAATCATTTTGCAACTAGTCCTAAACCTTCAAATTCAATTCCGTTATCAGTGGTAATTGAGTGAACAATTAGGTTATTATTTTTTATTAATTCTCTTATTTTTTTATTAATCTTAAAATGATTTTTACTTTCAACAAAATCAGAAATACTATATCTTGTTTTTCTTTCTTTAAGTGTTAAAATATTACGAAAACCATTACTTTTCTTACCAATTACTAAATCCGCCTCTCAATGGCCATATTCTTCTCTTAAATCAATTTTCTTAGGTCTTGCTCAAATAGGAAAAACATAATCAGATGTCTTTATTAGTCTTTTAATAAAGTCTTTTCCCCTTTTTCCACCTTTTTTATAATATTGTCTCAGTCTGTCTTTTTTTGCTATTGTTCAACCGTTAGTCTTAATTCAATTAAAAACCGTTCTGATTGTAGGTTTATCTATTTCAGGAAAATTTTCATCAATGAAATGATATGTAGCCTTAACACCAAAAAATTTTTTATTATATTTTTTAGAGAAAAGTGCAGAAAATTCTTTAAATTTAAAATTGATTTGAAACTTGAAAAACGATTTATGGAGTGAACGTCTTTTAGCCTTTAAATCTGCTTTATCATAAATATAAAAACCGTTTAGACTTGTATTTCGTTTCAATTCCCTTGAGATTGTTGAAGCACTTCTGCCAATAATTGAAGATATTTTTCTTAATGAATAACCTTTATTAATAAAAGTTTGTATTAAATATCTCTCTTCCTTTGATAAATGTTTATAATTCATATGCAATTCTTCCTATCCAAGTAAGGATTGCTTTTTTTATACAAAAAAACAAGCACTTACATAACTAATTTTACTCAATTATGTGTTGCACTTGTTTTTTCAATCTGGGAAATTAAGGCATGGTAGCCTTAATTTTTGTTTATTAGTATAATTTTGCACTAATATCTTGTCTATCTGATTCTTTAGCTTGGAATAACAAAATAGTTGTTAATTTCATGCTTGAAGCAGTAACACTTTTTGGATATGAAAAGATTTCTTGATTAAATATAGTTGCATTTGAATTGTAAAGTCTTCTTGCTGAAGCAATATTGTTTTCGCATTCAACAATTTGCTCATTTAAATCCTTAACTAATTCAGCACTTTTAAGTTCTGGGTAAGCTTCAAATTGAGCCATAAATCTGGTTAAAAGTGGAGCTGTTTGATTTTCAAGGTTTTGACGTGCTTCCATAGCTTCTGCCGATATATTACCATCGGTATTTACCGATTGTTCTTGAACTTTTGTTGCAGCAGAACGGTATTGAGCCACCTGTGTCATGATATCTTTTTCAAATCTCATATGTGAACTTACAGATTCAACCATACGTAAAATCTTTTGTGCTCTACTTGCTAATTGGGTATCAATCAATGAAGCATTATTGCTAATTTCAAGCTGTCTTCTTTTAAACTCATTTACTCATTTAATATGAATAAAGATTGGAACAATAAAAATAAATAATAAATATCAAATAAATTTTCCGAAACCATTAACCTTTACAGGAATTTCACTACTTATTGTCCGTGGGTTGTAACCTTGGTCGCTAGTTGGTTTTGATGACTCATGGTTATATAAATTTGCCATTTGCTTAATTCTCCTATTAATATGTATCTTAATTACTACTATTATAAAATTAAAATCATAATTTAATATATAACTTATTATTTTTAATGGTTTTATTTTATTTTGTCCACCCTGTTTTTATCTTTTATTTTGTCCATTTTTAGGTTTCAATTATTATTTTAAAAAGGAGAATTTAAATTATGGAAAATCTTGTAATTAAAACCAGATTTCAAGCAGTTGATACAGGTAAAACAACTGATTATGAAGATAAAAAAATTTTAGATTTAAAAAAATTCAACAATATTGAAATAGACCAAATGCCGAAATATCAAAAATATTAGGAAAATTGGGTTGTAGAACATCAACAAAAACAATTAAAAGATATAGAAATCAAATATTGATTGCATCTACAAATAACCAAGATGCAATCAGTATATCACATGGTAATAAAAATAAACTTAGGGGTGTGAAAGTAAGTGATTCAGTTATTATTGATTTAACTAATAGATATTATGAATTAGTGGAACATATTGAGAAAATATCAAAAAGTGATCTTAGTGTAGCCTTGTTGCATTTTTACAATAATGAGCTTTACTAATGATGAAAAAAATTGTTGCCTTTCACTACCTTTTATAAAAGAATGCTTAGACTTGGTTATTGCAGTTCATATGCAACGAGAAAAGTAAAAAATGAGCTTAAGAGAAGAAGAATGTTTTTAGAAAACGGTCAAGATATTTCTAAAATCGAGGCACAGTTTATTAAAATTTATGAAAAAATTCTAAATAAAAATCCATTAAAAGGTGTTTACCAAAATAAAAGTTCTGACTATGATTTTGGGCAAATTATTGAAATTGATGCAACACCACTTCATCTTTTTGGAGAAAGTAAGAAGTACCATATTTATAATGCTGTTGATGCTGAGCAACAAAAAGTTTGTTAGCAATCTGAATTGACATTGAGGAAACAACAATTGGATATCAAAATCTTCTAACACAATTATTTAAAAGGTATGGCATTCCACAAGTAATAATAACGGATAGAAGAAGAACTTTTTGAGGTTCAGATAGTACAAGAACAACTATGGAAGAAGCACTAAATGCAAGAGGAATTGAACTTATAACAAGCAACAATCCAAAGGCAAAACCAAATGTTGAAAGATCATTTTGAACATTGCAAAGATGAATAGGAACATTCTTTCATACAAACGGAATCAACTGTTTTGAAGACTTTTGGGAAAAATTGAACTTTTAATTGATGAATACAACAAACAATTTAAAAAGGCCGAAGCAGTAAGTAAAAAATCAAATGTTTTTAGAAAGCCAAATACTGAAATTTTTGAAGAAGAGATGAATCTTGTAATTAAAAGAAAAATAGTTAATCATACTGTGAGATATGACAACAAATATCTTGCTCCATTTGATAATAATGGCGCTAGGGTTTCTATGTTTGAAAGTGGAGAGGCAAAGCTTATGGTAACTCCTGAAAATAAATTATTCTTTGTTGAGGGGAAAAGAAAATATGAAGCCAGAGTACCGAAAGGAAACGAATTGAGTGCAATCGATGTATATGCAATATCAAAAAATCTTGATCCACAACATCAAGGTGTAAGAGCCTACAATTAAAACCATGCTTCATAATAGAACATGAACATCCAGTACATTTGAAAAACTTGAAAATATATTTAAGAATTCTGCAAACCCAAACAATAAAGACATTGAATTTATTAAAAAACTATTAAGTGAAAATCTTGAAAAGTTAAATGATATTACAAAAGAAATGAAGGAATTTATTGACGCTAATTACAAATCATTTAAGTAAGTTTTTCTTGTTTCTTCTTTTTAAAAAGAAGAAAGCCTGTCTTGCAAGACAAAAAGAAGTTTTGCTTCTTAAGACCGACAGGTCTTAATAAGAGCCAACGGCTCAATACTTATTAAATAAGTTATTTTTTATTTCAATCAACAATTTATTTGTTGATTGAAGAATATTTAAAAAGAAATTAACAAATGATGTCAATCCCCAAAAGTTATGAAAAAACTTTAGGATTGAAGACAAAATGAATTAATTAAAAGCAACTTCTTAATGATGTTGTATGTTTTAATATGCAAAATTTTAAAAAATGTAATTTAACATTTAAAAATGCGGTAAACCTTAATGTTGTACACACAAAAACAAAAAATAACACATTTTTTGCTGTTTTAGTTAAAAAAATAGCCAAACTTTTATGTGTTTTGGCTATAATTTTTACAACCTTAAAAATTGGACAAAATAGAAGAAAATTATCATAATTTAATATATAACTTATTATTTTTTGCAATAAATAACACAATAAGTATTAAATTTATAAAGATATAAAAATTTGAAAAATGGACGTCATTTATAATCGACACTTCACTTTTTCAATTTAGGTTTGCAAATTAAAATAACATATAAAAACTTCTGTTGTTTTTTTAAATAATAAATTATTGGTAAAATATTTTTTAAAATTAAAAATATTTCTAAAATCTATAAATCTTCTCTTTGACCAAAACGGCTGTTTTATAGGCAAATTATAAAATTTTGACTTCAAAATTATAAATATGTGAACATTTTCAAAATTATTTTCTTTTATGCTTATAAAATAGGTTTTTTCATCGAAAATATGTATAATATTGATATGAAACTATTTTTATTTGCTGATGAATATAAATCACTTACTAATGCTGAACAAAAAATTGTTGAGTATTTAAATGAAAATCCAAATGACTTTGCAGAAAATTCAATAGAGAAAAACGCTACAAAAACAAATACATCAACAGCAGTATTATCTCGTATGTACAGTAAATTAGGTTTTTCAAGCTACAAAGAAATGCAATTTTATGTTAAATACAATTATTTATCTCGCATAAAGATTCCTAAAGAACTAGAAGATAATAGTATTTATAAAGTTTTTAAGTCATATATCGAAACAATCAATTTGACTAGTAAGTATTTAGATATAAATGAAATCAGGTTTATTTGCAATGAAATTCATAAAAAGAAAACGGTCTACTGTTATGGAATTGGATCGAGTGCTATTTCAGCTCGAGAATTATGCTTAAATTTAGAAAAATTTAACTACAGGACATTTTTCTATGATGGCTTTCATACGTTTTTAATTTCATTATTTTCAAAGGCTCAAAAGGAAGAAAAACCACCGGTTATAATTTTTTCTAAGACCGGAAATACTGCTGAAATTATTTTCTTATGTGAACAATTATTGAAAAATAATTTCCCATTTCTATTAATAACAGCCAATAAATCACAAAAGTCAAAATACCCTCATGTTCTTCTTCACGAAACTGTTGAACAACGTATTCGCTACCATGCATTAAGTTCTAAAATAGCTCAACAATATATAGCAGATATAATTACCGACTATCTAGTATCTAAGATAGAAGACAAAAGCAGTAGAAGTGATTGACTTAAAGTAATTGATGAATGAAATGATAGTGGCAAAAAAAGACACGATTAGATAAAATGCGTGTCTTTTTCCCAAGTTTGACGAATCAAAAATGAAAATGAACACTTCATATACTAAAGTATATGAAATTTTTTCATTTTTCTTATTTTGTGTTATAATATGTTATAATATAATTATGTATGTAAAAGTTTCAAAAGTAGCAGGCAAAGAATATGTTCAAATTTGCCATTCAGTTAGAATAAAAGGAACAAATAAAACAAAGCAAGTGGTTATTGAAAAACTTGGTCTTTTATCAAAACTGCAAGAAGAAAATCCTAACATTTTAGAGGATTTAAAAAATAAATATCAAGGTTTGAGAAATGAAGCAAGAGATAATGAATTATTGAAGTATAGAGTTCACAAATCTATCGATGTTTTGTTTGATACAGAATTCAATGAAAGGAATGAATTCAAAGACAAATTAACATATGAAGAAAATGCTGAAAAAGTAAAAAATAGTTCGAAAAAATATGGTAATTTACTTTACAAAACGATTTACAAAAAACTAAAACTTGATGAATATTTTGATTTAAAAAGTAAAGAATTTCTTTTCAGATATGATTTAAATAATATTGTTGAGAACCTAACTTTTTAAGAATTTTAAAACCTTCATCAAAACTAAGAACAGTTCAATCTTATGATTCATATTTAATAGAGAATGACGACACGTTGAAATCTCATTACAGAGCATTGGAAATTTTATGTGATGAAAGATTAGATATTATTAAACATTTAAACAATAGATTATCAGAATTAATAGACAGAAATTTAGAAGAGGCTTTCTACGATGTTACAACAGTTTATTTTGAAAGTTTCACAGCAGATGATTTTAGAATCTTTGGTTTTTCAAAGGATTTAAAAGTTAACCAAACACAAGTGGTATTAGGTTTGATGATTGATGCAAATGGAATACCAATAAGTTACAAACTTTTTCCGGAAATACAAGCGATTTTAAGACTTTTATCCCTTTTATACAGGAAGTTAAGGAAAATTTAGGGATCGAAAATGTAACGATAGTTGCTGATAGAGGACTTAATTCTGGACCTAATTTACAGGCGATAATTGACAATGGTTTTAAATTTATAATGGCAGAAAAAATTAAAGCAAAAGGCAAAATTGCTTCTGAAATACTTGACTTAGATTCATATGATAAAATAACTGAAAACTACTTTATTAAAGATCGTAAAGATACAAAATTTGTAAAAAATGAAGAAGATGAGAAATATATAATTGATGGTAGACTTGTTCTTTCTTTCAGTGAAAATAGAAGAAAAAAGGATGAGAACGACCGCAAAAGACTTATTGAAAAAGCTTTAAAAGGTGTTCAAAACAACGCTTCAAAAGCTCGCTCAGAATTAAGTAGAGGTGGTAGAAAGTACCTCGATTATAATGTTAAAGAAGTAACGATAAAGACAACAAAAATTGAAGATGATGCAAAATGAGATGGATTTTATGGAATATTCACAAACGATATGGAAATGAAGACTGATAGAATTATTTCAACATATCGAAAACTTTGAAAAATTGAAGATTCGTTTAGAATGTTAAAAACATCATTTGAGGTTAGACCTGTTTATCTATCAAAAAGGAAGACAATTGAAGCGGCATTTTCTTATTTGTTATTTAGCCCTTGTACTCCAAAGATTTCTAGAATTCACTATTGACTCAATAGTTGAAGATGATCACAAATTTACTACTGAAAAAATACTCAACAGTATTAGAGAAGTTGAACTAATAACCTTTAAAGATTATGAGAATGATACAGAGTATTTTATGAGAACTGATGAACCAATTGAATACCTTGAATTAATTGAAAAATTAAATATTGAAAGACTTCCACTGATGGGAAAAGTCGATGAAATTGAGGGTATTATAACACAAGGCTAAAATTGTAAAAATGACCAATACACCTATAAATAAGGCGTATTAGTCATTTTTAATACTCTTTTTTTAATTGATTCGTCAAACTTGGGAGAAAAATTTAACTACAGGACATTTTTCTATGATGGCTTTCATACGTTTTTAATTTCATTATTTTCAAAGGCTCAAAAGGAAGAAAAACCACCGGTTATAATTTTTCTAAGACCGGAAATACTGCTGAAATTATTTTCTTATGTGAACAATTATTGAAAAATAATTTCCCATTTCTATTAATAACAGCCAATAAATCACAAAAGTCAAAATACCCTCATGTTCTTCTTCACGAAACTGTTGAACAACGTATTCGCTACCATGCATTAAGTTCTAAAATAGACTCAACAATATATAGCAGATATAATTACCGACTATCTAGTATCTAAGATAGAAGACAAAAGCAGTAGAAGTGATTGACTTAAAGTAATTGATGAATGAAATGATAGTGGCAAAAAAAGACACGATTAGATAAAATGCGTGTCTTTTTTATTATTTATTTATCTTAAGGTAATTTACAAATTGTTGAGTAATAAAAGTTGGTCGAGTAATTGCAGAACCAACAACAACACCATTAGCACCAATTTTAAAAGCTTTTGCCACACTTTGTGGTGTATTGAAGCCACCTTCAGCAATTATATACTTATTATATTTTTTATTTAATTTAACTATATCTTTAAGGAATTGGTAATTATTGAATATATTTGGCATATCTTTCGTATCGCTCGTGTAACCTCTGAGCGTTGTTGAAATGATATCAAAATCAAGCTCAAATGCGTTTTTAACATCATCAATATTTGAGCAATCTGCCATCAATAATTGATTATTATTATGCGATTTAAAATAAGATACTAATTCTTCAAGGCTTTCTTTTGGTCTTTTTCTTAATGTTGCATCAATAGCAATTATAGGAATTTTGCTATCAATTAAGAATTTTAAATCATCTAAATCCGGAGTTATAAAAACTTCTGAGTCATCAAATTTCTTTTTAGTAATACCAATAAGTGGAATATCCTTTGGTACTAAATCCATAATAGTTTTTATGTTCTCTCTCTGACTAATTCTTATTCCGCCAGCACCACCTAGTAAAGCAGATTTAACAAGTCGCTCAATAACGCCAGGTCCATACATAGGTTCATCTTCAAGTGCTTGACATGAAACAATAAACAAATTATTATTTAACTTCATCATTAATTTTCTCGTTTATTTTATCGGCTATGACTGTAGCCTTACCACCAAGAATAACCTGAACAGATAAATTGTCATGAACTAATCCAAATGAACCATATGGAACAAAATCTTCAGCCTTAATATCCAAGTTTTCTTTTAGTTCAACTCTCAATCTTGTTGCACAAGCTGATACATTATTTAGGTTTGCTAATCCACCTAATTTATTAACAATACCCTCAATATTTTCATCATCGAATGTTTTTTTATTTTCTTGATTGCTAGCTTTTTCAATGAGTTTTTTATCAGCTTCATTTTCTTTTAATTCTTGATATTTTTTCTTGTTTATTAAACCAATATTATTTCCTAGCCGTCCAGGAGTAGCTATCTTACCATACTTAATTCAAAAGTAGAATGTTACAAATGAAATTGAACCAAGCACAATTGATCAAAGTAGTGCTCAGTAGAATGCTGTGCCTTTGGCGACTGGAATTGCACCATAGATAATTAGATCAATAAATCCACGGGCAAAACCAACACCGACATGAGCTCCGCTTCACTCCATTAAAGCATAAGCAAGTCCACTAAGTGGAACATAAATTGCATAGTAAAGTTGTGGTGCTACAAACAAGAATGTAAATTCTAATGGTTCTGTAATACCTGTTAAGAATGCAACAGCCATTGCTGAACCTATTGTTATAGCAACATTTCTACGATTTTCTTTTTCAGCTAACAAAATCATTGCTAAACCAATACCCATACATGTACCAAGATATGTTGGATAATCTTGAGTAAATCGACCGGCATTAATTCCTAAATTCGAATAAAATCAAGGATATAACCTTACTCCATTAATAGTATTAAATTTAAGTCCATTAATGAAGTTTCATATATTTTGATCACCTATGATTGTTTCCTTATTATCTGTAAATGACTTTAATTCCTTAATTAAAATGTTTGCTGTATTTTGATCAATTATATTTTTGGTTACTGCTTGCTCAATCATTTGTATAGATAGCACGCCACCAAATTCTGTTTGAAATGCCAAAACAATTGGAATATGATGTAAACCAAAAGGCATAAGTGCACGACCTAAAACTCCATAAACAAATCCATCAAGTCCTAATGGTGCTTTTTGAATTAGTGCACCAATTTTAAAGATTGCCAAACCTACTCATGGTCAAAATAGTAAGAATACTAATGAGATACCAAATGAAATAGGAACTAAAACAATAGGTACTAGTCTAATACCTGAGAAAAATGACAATGCAGTTGGTAATTGTAATTTTGAAAAGTAATTAAACGTATAAGAAGTAGCAATGCCCACTACCAAACCACCAAAAATGCTGGTATTTAATGAATTCATACCTAGATTCTTATCAACAATACCTGGTAAATATTTATGAAATCATAGAATTGAACCAGCAAAGTCTTTTTCTGGTTTTTGTATAAAAGCCATTTGACTACTTGTGAAAACAAGGTATGCAATTACTGCAGCAAAACCTGCACCACCTTTGTCCTTTGAAAAAGTAATTGCAATAGCAATACAAAATAATATAGGTAAATTGCCAAATACAACTACAGAAATTCCTTTAAAAATGTTTGCAATGGTTGTACCTAATGCTGTATGAACGTTTGCACCAATAGCTCCTCCAATTCCAAGAAGTAACCCTGCAATAGGTAAAATTGCTATTGGCAACATTAAACCCCTAGCCAGTTGCTGAAACCAAGCTTTAATTTTACCTTTTTGAGATTTATTATTAACTTCATTTGGAGAAGTAGTTGTTTTTGAGGTGTCCATTTATAAAACCTCCTTGCCTAGAAAAAAGAATATTCCCAATTATAAAACTACCAATATTTTGAATATTTATTAGCATCATATAATTATGTAAATATTTCCTTTTTCTATTAAAATTTTACTATTATTAAAAGTTAATCAATTTACTTGGTATGTTTCTTACAAGTGAATAAATTGATTTTGTATTTTTTTTACAACAAAAAAACAGACAAATTAAATGTTTAATCACTACTTTTGTCTATTTAGAGATTTAAATAAGTTTTATTCTTTTTTTAGATTCAAATTGGTAATCAGTGGCATATAAATAACCATCACTAAATTTCAATTTAGGTGCATTTTTTACTTCTTTTTTTGTAGCAAAAAATATTTTAACCCTTTTATTATCTATAAAAGTATATGCCCCGGGGTTTAACTCATATGCTCGTATAATGTTTATTGCTTCCTGCATGCATAGTTCACTACTTAAAAGTGCTTTTTCTTTATCTAGTTTTGGACTAAGTGTTACTTTTGATTCGTCTTGCTTTATTCTTTTTAATTTTCCCAAATCAAGGTCTATTAATCATTGAACAATATTGTCGCAAGTTAATTTGGAAAGCTTGTTAAATAGGATACTTGTTGTGTCGTATTCTTCTATTTTGATGGCTTTTTGGACAAATATATCGCCCGCGTCCATTTGCTTAACCATTTCCATTAAACTAATTCCTGTCTCTTGGTCATTGTTTAAAAGCGAGTATTGAATTGGAGCAGCTCCGCGATATTTTGGAAGTAGAGAACCGTGAATATTTAAGTTAAGTTTTTTAGCAATTTTTAGAACATTTTCAGGTATATATTGGCCAAATGCACAAGTAATTAAATAGTCATAATTTAATGCTTCTAATTCATCTTTAATTTGAGAAATTTTTTCTGGTTGGAAACATTTAATATTATATTTTTGAGCTAATTGCTTTGTTGGTGTTGGAGTTAGTTTATGTCCTCTAACGCTTGGTCGATCAGGTTGCGACACTATTGCAACAACTTCAAAGTTGTTGATTAATTTTTCAAAAATTTCAACTGCAAATGCAGGTGTTCCAGCTAATAATAATTTCATATCTCAATTATAAATGTAAATAAAAAAAAGCGGAATTAATCCGCTAAATTAAATTATTTAATAACGCTTCTGCGACGTCTAACAATTAGTCTTCATAACGCAACTAATGCTAAGGCAATAGGCAATAATATTGTAAGAGTAACTATAACCAAATAAACTCTTAACCACATTTTGTTCCGTTCTCTTCTGCTCTTTTCAACTTGTTCATGAATCTCGACAGAACGCTCACCTAAAAAGTCGCATATATCAGCCAATCGTTTTTTGTCAAATAACCTAATTATGATATATGCAGCAACTGAAGAAGCCATTATTATTACACTAATGATACAAAACAATATTGTGTTTCCAAATCCTTGGTCAAGTCATTTTGCTCATTCAAAATTAATTTTTAATGTATCACTTTCATAATATCAGCGTTTTCACATATAAAGTCCATAAACTATTGCAGTTATAATTCCTAGATATGTTAAAACAAAAACAAGCATTCATGTTAAATTAACATCTTTGAGTACTATTTTTCGATAAGCAATGTGGAATGTGCTGCTTGATGTATAATCTCCATTACTTACCGCATCTCGATACCTTTGAATAGTATGAGATCATTGTATATTCTCAATTAAGTTTTTAAAACCTATTGACATTGATAAAAATGCTACAGTTCCAAAAAGAATCAAATAACCAATTAGTCTTTTTTCTTGATTAAAAATCCCAACTTTTGCATATACTAATGTAAACATTATTACCGATATTGTCATAATCAAAAATGAAATTGAAAGGATTAAAATCTTAAGCATTTGTTCTGCTCTAATAACACGATAAACACGGGGCGAAATTTGATTCTTTGGATCACGATAAACACGACTATTGTGATTATTAAATTTATAGTCGTGGTTATTTTGAACAACTTCGATACTTGCTGAATTTTGTATTGGTTGATATTTTCGCATGCTTTTTACCTTTCAATTTAGTACTCTAATTATAAATGATTATTTTTTATATTTAGTAATATTAATGTTTATATTTCTCATAATTATTATAAATAATTATAAGTTTTACTGACCTTTTTCACTATATAATAATTGCTACATTAAGCAAAGAATTTCTTAGTACTTCTCTATTAATATTTGACTAATATGCCTATTTTATAGGTTTTTTAAGCAAAAATAAAAATCGTGCTTTCAAAAGTTAGCACGATAACTATTTATTTTTTGTTTGAGTGTTCAATATCATCTTTTTGTTCATCATCAACAAGTTTTTTAGCATCTGCTAATTGAATACTAAAGAAGCTTGTAACACCACGGTTTTGCATTGTTGCACCAAATAAAGTGTCAACTCTTGACATTGTTCCGTGACGGTGAGTAATAACCAAGAATTGAGTTTTTTCTTTAAGTTGTTGAAGATATTCTGCATAACGAACAACGTTTGCCTCGTCAAGTGCAGCTTCAACCTCATCAAGGATACAAAGTGGTAATGGACGAGCTTTAAGAATACCAAATAATAATGAAATAGCAATAAGAGATTTTTCTCCACCTGAGAATAATTTAAGATTCTTAATATTTTTTCCAGGAGGTTGAGCTTCAATTTCAACACCTGACTCAAGTATGTCTTTTGGGTTGCTAAAGAATAGTTTTGCAGTACCACCACCAAACATTGTTCGAAAGACATTATTAAATTCATCATTAACATCATTAATAATATTTGTTAGACGAGTAATAATAATTTTGTCCATATCTGCAATAGCACTTTCAAGTGTTTCTTTTGCAGCACTTAATTCTCTTTCACCTTCTGCATACTCATTGTAACGCTTTTCTTCCTCTACTAATTGTTCAAGGGCTTCAAGGTTAACATTGCCTAGGTTTTCAATTTCTTCTCTAAGTTGTCTAACAATTTCTTCCGCTTGATCTCTGTTCATTTCAAGATGGTGAACTTTTTCAGCAGCTTCAAAAGTCATTTTATATTGAGAAGCAAGTCTTTCTCTACTTTGCTCAAGTAGTGTTTTTGATCGTTCTCTTTCCCCGATTTTTGTTGAGAATGCATCAGTTAGTTTACGACGAGTTGCCTCATAATCGTTTTTAAGCGCTAATGTCGAGTTAATTTCAGCAGCAATTGTATTAACACGTTCATTTTTTGCTCTGAATTGTGACTCAAGTGCAATTTTTTGGCTTTCTAAAACTTCAATTGATGCTTCAGGGCTTGAAGCTGAAACACCTTCTTTAACTTTGAATTCTTTGTTTGTAATATTTTGAAGTTTTAGTTGTAATTCATCAAATAGTCCTTGCTCACTGCTTTTTTGGGTTTTTAAACTTGTAATTTGTTGTTTTAATTGGCTATCTAACTCAAGTGCACTTCGACGATAGTTTCTAATCTCGTTGATTTTTGACTCATCAGCTTGCACAGCTGCTCTCATACCTGGTACAATTTCTTCAAGCTCTTTAATTTTTTCATCAAAGCCAAGTAATGATTGAGCAGTATTCTTGGCACCGCCAATAATAACACCACCTGAACGAATTGTATCACCATCAAGTGAAACAACCATATAACGACGTTCAAGAATACTTGAAATTTTGTTTGCATTTTCAATATCACTAGCAACAATAACATTACCTAAAAGAAATTTATTAAGAATTTCGAATTGAGGATCAATAGTAACTAGATTACTTGCTACATCAACAAATCCAGGGTGACCTTGGATTGCTAGAAGGTGATCATCACGAATCATTTTTGGTTGGATTGATGTAAGAGGAATAAATGTTGCACGACCGCCGTTGTTTTCTTTTAAGAAGTTAACAGCTTTAACAGCTGTTTCACTTTTATCAACAACCAAGTGTTGTGAGGCATTTGCTAAAATTGAATCGATTGCTGGAATGTATTCCTTAATAACTTTAATTAAATCAGCAACCGTTCCTTTAAGTGCTTTACCAAAGTATGATTTGTTTTCTAAAATATTCTTTGTACCTTTAAATAATAAAGAATTACTTTCTTTTTGTTGATTAAGTAAATTTAATTGAGTTTCAATTTTAAGTAAATCGGTACGCTTTTTATTAATTTTAATGTTCATTAAGTTAATTTCTTCATCATATTTTGAAATTACTTTTTGATTTTCAGCAATTTGGTTAGCCTGATTTTCTATCTCGCGTGCATAATAATTTAATTTATTTGCATGTCTTGTAAGCATTGTTTTATATGCTTCAATTTGCTCTGTTTGATTAGCTTGAATTTCACCAGCTGCTATTAATCTTTCACGTTCACTTTCTTTTGCTAATGTAATGTTAAGTTTATTTAATCTATCCTTAACTGTTTCATATTCTATTGAAAGTTCCTTTAATTCAGCTTCAACTTCTGATCTAAATTTTGTATTTTGTGTAATTGCAGCTTCTGCTGATAAAATACGTGCATCAAGATCATTTTTTGTTTCTTGAACACCTTCAAGTTCGCTAACTAATCTCTCATACATTGAACCAAATGTTCTAATGTTATCAACTAAAAGACCTACTTCAACACTTTTTAGTTCTTCACTTTTTGCAATATAAACCTTTGCTTTTTCAGCTTGTCTTCTTAACGGAATTAACTTTCTCTCAATTTCACTTATAACAAGTTTAATTTGATCAAGTCCTTCTTGCGTTTTTGCCAACTTGCTTAATGCTTCTTTTTTACGGAATTTATACTTTGAAACACCTGCTGCTTCTTCAAAAATAGCTTTTCTTTCTTCTGGTGTTGCCTCGGCAATGTCACTAACTGTTCCTTGCGAAATAATAGCTAATGAACTCTTACCAATACCACTTTCCATTGCTATATCTTTAATGTCTTTTTGACGACATAATTCGCCATTTAAAAAGTACTGGTTATTCCCATTTCCTCTTTCAAGCACACGGCTAATTGAAATAGTTTCATGCGGAATTGAACTTATACCATTTCGATTGTCAAATGTTAATGTAACTGTTGCTTTGTCCATAGGTTTAGCAGTTTTTGAACCCGCAAAGATAACGTCATCCATATTATCTCCACGTAATTCTTTAGCACTACGTTCACCTAAAACTCATTTAATAGCATCGTTAATGTTTGATTTACCTGAACCATTAGGCCCAACAATCCCCGCTACTCCACCATCAAACTTAAGCACAATTGGATCAGCAAATGATTTAAATCCATGAGCTTCAACTTTAATGAGTTTCATATTACCTCCTTGTTTATTTAGAACCACTCAATTCTATTTTTGGTCCATAATAATAATTTTAATATTAATAATTTATTTAAATTGTAAAATGTTTATTTTTTCATTTTGTGTAATGCATCAAGAGCTGCATTTTCTTCAGCCTCAACCTTGCTTTTTCCAATGCCAAAACCATAGATTTTGTTGTCATGAATTGCTTGAGCTTCAAATTCATTCAAACCTTTTTCATTAACTACATAAACAACTGCTAACTTGCTAAATGATTGAATTTGTTCTTGAAAAGTTGTTTTTGCATCTTTAAGATGTTCAATGTCAAAGGCTTCAATGTTTATGTCGAAGACAGTCTTATCTAAGAATTCTTTGACAACTCTTAAGTTTGTATCAAGATATATTGCGGCAATAAAAGCCTCAAAAATATCGGCGCCAACTTTAATTGATTGTTTTGCATCTTCGCTCATTTGACCAGGCGCAGTTAGTAAGAATTTTTTAAGCCCAATTTTTATACTTAGGTCATTAAGAGTTTTTGTACGAACTAATTTTGAACGAATAAGTGTCATTTTACCAGCACTTAAATTTGGAAATTTTCGAAAGACAAAATCTGTCGAAAAGTACTGTAAAATAGCATCACCGAGAAATTCTAAATCTTGATAGTTGCCTACTCTTTCACTTTCTGTTTTTTTTGTTTTATTCTTTTTTAGGCCAAAATAAGATCCATGAGTCACAGCCTGACGATAATAACTTAAATTATTGAAATTAATATTTCATGACTTTAAAAAATCCTCAATATTTTGCTTTTTATCTTGCATTTTGTTGTTAGTCTTTCTATGACTCACTAATGTTTAAGTCTTTTTTAACTTCACTTAAAATATTATTGTCTAGTGCTAATTTAATTTGATTTAGTGCTCCAAAATAAGCTTTTTCATCACTACTTCCGTGGCTTTTAATGACAACACCATTAACACCTGCTATTCATGCAGCTCCAACATTTCGATAATCAAGAGTTTCAGCCACATCTCTAAAAGCGCCTTTTGCTAATAAATATCCAAGTTTTCTAATAGGTTTAAGCTTAATTTTACTAGTTAGTAAACTCTTAAAACTTAAAATAGCTCCTTCAAGGCTCTTGAGGATTAAATTACCAGCATATCCATCAATAACAGCCACTTCACAAACGCCATTCAATAAATCGCGTGGTTCTTGAAAACCAATGTAATTTATCTTATTTTGTTCTTTTAATTTAATATTTGCTTCCTTAATAATGTCAATTCCTTTATAGTCTTCCGATCCGATGTTAATTAAGGCACATCTAGGGGTTAAATTTTTTAGCAAAACTCTAGCAAATGAATTAGCAATTTTAGTTCATTCAATTAAATAATCACTTGTTGTTTCTAAATTAGCACCAACATCTAAGAGCATAAATTTACGTCCTGTTATTGTTGGCATCATTGGCATAAATGCAGCTCTTGAAATTCCTTCCAATCTTTTAATTTTAAATGTTGCTGCTGCTAAATAGGTACCTGAGTCGCCTGAAGAGAGCACTGCATCAGCTTTCTTGTTTGCAACTAAATCTATTGCAACATTCATTGATGTATCTTCTCTTAAAGATTGGCGAATGTTTTTAACATCGCTTGCAAGTTTTGAATTGTCTATTATTTCGATATTATTTGGCATATTTTTGCCATAATATTTTTCAATTTCATCCTTAGGACCAACTAAAATGATTGAATAGTCTTTGTTTGTATTTAAAAATAATTTAGTTGCTGCTAAAGCTGAATTGATGCCGTTGTCGTTCCCGTTAATATCAAATGCGATCTTGTACATTATTCTCCTATTCAAAACCAATTATAAAATGATAATTTGGCTGATTTCCATTAACTATCTCAACCTCAACATCATAGTGGCTTTCTAAAAAGTTTTTAATTTCATTTGCATCGACATCGGAAGCATCATTGCCATAGTAGACAGTTACAAGTTCATGATCATCATTAATTGTTTTCTTAATTAACTTTTTGGCAGCATCAATATAATTATTTTCACTTACTAAAATTTTTCCATCAGTAATGCCAATATATTGGCCTTCTTTGATTTTAACATTATCAATTTTTGTGCTTCTAATTGCTTGGGTTATTTCGCCAGTTGTTACAAGTTTAATAGCATCATTTATTATGTCTTTGTTATCTTTTGCACTTGCTTCTGGGTCAAAATTCATTAAAGCAGTAAGACCTTGAATTTGGCTTCTTGTTTGAATTATGAATATTTTTTTATCTGTTATTGACTGTGCTGCTTGTTCAGCTGCTAGGAAAATATTTGAATTATTTGGTAAAATAAAAACATTTTTACTATTTACTGAGTTAATTGCATCAATAATATCCTGAGCAGAAGGGTTTTGAGTTTGACCGCTCTCAATAATAACATCTACACCAAATTCTTTCATTCTTGCAATAATGCCACTACCTAAATTGCATGAAATAATGGCACACTTTTTACTATCTTGCTCATCACTTTGGTTAACAATAACATTTTTATTACGGCTTTCACTTGCTTGGCGTGTCATGTTTTCTGACTTGATTTTAATAAATTCACCAAATTTTTGACCAAAATTAAGCATATCGCCTGGTTTTAATGTATGTCCATGGACTTTAACAATTTTCTCATCCTGAACAACAACAAGTGAATTAGCATTTTTATTTAACATTTTTTCAAATTGAACTTTATCAAATTTTTTCTCATTGGCTAATTCAATAATAAATTCAGTACAATAACCAAATTCGCCTTCATAAACTTCTTTTGAGCTAATAAATGTATCAACATTATCATCAGCTTCACTAATTGTTATAGGTTCTGAATTAAGTGCAGCTTCCATTCCACTAATTATAGTAAAGAGGCCTTCTCCACCTGAATCAGTTACACCAACTTCACGCAGAATTTTTAATTTGTTCGGAGTATTATCGCAAGCTTTACGAGCAAAACTTTTGGCCATAGTAAAGAATTCTTCAAAACTGGTGCTTTCACTAACCTGTTTTTCTAATTCTTCTGTTGTTTCTCTAATAACAGTTAAGATTGTACCTTCAACAGGTTTCAACACTGATGAATAAGCTTTTTTAGTTGCTTCTTTAAAACCATTTAAAAGTCCTAAAATATCAACACTTTCAACATCTTTGAAGGCAATTGCAAAACCTTTGAAAATTTGGCTCAAAATAACACCAGAATTACCACGAGCCCCAAGAAGCATATTTTTTGAGATAATATTTGCAATTTCTCCTAAATTGTTTGAACTTTTTGTTGATAATGCGTCTGCTGCTGCTTGTGCTGTTGATGACATATTTGTACCTGTATCACCATCAGGAACTGGAAAAACATTTAAGGCATCAATTTTATTTTTTGAATTAATTATATTGTTAGCACCCGAAATAAAAAGTTCGCTAAATAGTTTACCATTCATAATTTTAGTCATTTGTAAGACCTCCTATAAAAATATTTAATTTGCCTAACTTTTCTCTTCTTTTTGTAAGTTCATATCTTAAGTGTGAGCTAATTGAATTAACTACATTTTTTGCATTCGAATATTTCAATATAACTATTGTCGCTCCAAAGTATCAATGTTCATCAATTTTTTGAATAGTTAGATACTCATGTGCTAAACCTGAGCATTCTGCCTCGTTTTGACATATTCCATAAACCCCCGGAGTTGATTTAAGAATATCTAGAAAAATTTTTCTCATTTCGTCCAATGTCATTCTTTGCTCCTTGTAATGTTAACCTATATATAATCTTAAATATTTTAACAAAAAATATAAAATAATATTCAATTAAATATTAAAATTAATAATAAGATAAAAAATAAATTTTTTTGTGTAGAGATTAGGTAAGTTTATGGCTGAAAAAATTATGCAAGTTGTGGTTTTAGATATTAAGAATTCGCCTTCTAGCGATAATGATGCAATAGTTGAAGTTTATTCAAAAAAAGGTATTTTTTTTCTTTTGGCCAAAGGCATTAACAAGAGCGAGTCTAAAAACCGGACCAATTTGCAACTTGGATCACTTGTAGAAATTGAATTTTTTCAAGCCAGAATTCAAAATAAAATGAGTTTATTAAAAAAAGCAACTTTAATTTCTGATATTGATTATGCAAACAGATTTAACCTAATTTATATTCAAAAGGCAATTACCCTACTAAAACAATTTCCAAAGGCTTACTATCCTCTTTTTGAATCGTATGTAAATACATTAAATTACCTTGGAATAGGGAAAAACTCACTACTTTTTACTTTTCTTTTGTCACATACATTAAATTATTTTGGACTAGGTGTTAACGTAAGTAAGTGTTGCGAATGTAACAGCCCAAGTAACTTATGTGATTTCAAATTCTATAAGGGTGGTTTTTTATGTGGAACTCACATGGTTAATCAGCGTTGAACCAAAGAATTAAAGTCAATTTACTATATGTACCATGATATTAAAATTTTCTTGCAAATTTGCATCTCAAAAGTTAATCAAACTATTTTGTGTGAACTTAAGGAATATCTTGAAGAAAATGGAATATTTTTAAACTAGTATTTAACCTTTTTTACTAAAAATACTATAAAACAGTTGTTTTGGTAAAAGGCATTTTTTTACATATTATATTTTTTGGTGTTTAATCTATATTTTTAATATAATTAAAATAATATTTTCATTAAACATTATTTAATGTAAATTAGATAAATTTAGGAGGTAATTTATATGTCATTTATAGAAAAAAATTTAAAGAGGGGGTCAGTAAGAGATTATCATGTTAACTATAAAATAAGTGATGAAGATAGAGAAAAATTAATTAAAACTATTCAAAACGCACCTACAAGTAATAATTATTTTGCTTCATCAGTAGTTGTTGTTGAAGAACAATCTACAAAAGAAAGATTGGCTGAAATTTTGCAACAAAAACAAGTTAAAGATTGCTCAATATTTTTTGTGTTTTTAGCTGACAATAATCGTATTGATTATGTTCTAAAATCAATGAATAAAAGCGACCAAAATAAAACACTTAATTCGCTGTTGCTATCTGTTGGAGATGCTTTTATTCAAGCTACAATGCTTCAAGATGCAGCAACAGAATTAGACTTGTCAAGTTGTTTTATAGGCGGTGTTAGAGCTCATGTTAGCGAGATAAATAAAATTTTGAAAATAAAAGGTTCAGCTTTTCCAGCTATAGCTTTAGCAGTTGGAAAAGCATCAATGCCTGCTGACATTAAACCAAAAATTAATAGAGTTTATTACGAACAATACTCATATGCACAAGTAATTGATGAAATAATTCCATACAATGAAAAATTAGAAAACTATTGAAAAAACAAAAGTGTTCAAGGTGATTACATTAATTCAAGTGCCAATTATTTAAGTAAAAAAGTAAGCGGCCGTGATAAAACAATTATAAATATTGCAAAAATTAAAAAAATGTAACTAATGTAATAAAATATTTAAGATTTATATAGTTTTGCATTTAAATAAAGGAGAGATTATGGCAAAATTTAAACGTATTTTTATGCTTGTTACTGATGGGTTAGGAATTGGGCCGGATAAAGATCAAAAAGCTTTTGGCGATAAAGGTGCTAATACAATTCTTTCAGCTTCAAAAAGTTCAATGTTCTTTATTGATACATGAAAAAAATTAGGTATAGGTAATATCACAACATTAGAAGGTAACTATCGTTACAAAGACCAAAAAGCTTATATGTCAAGAGTGCAAGAAGTTTCAAATGCCAAGGATACACTGGCAGGTCATTGAGAAATGATGGGAATTAAAACTGTAGTTCCTTTTCCAACATTTGAAAAAGAAGGCTTTCCTAAGGAATTACTTGATGAATTATCAAAAGCTTTTGATGGAAGAAAAATTGTATGTAATGAAGTTATTTCTGGTACAGAAGCAATTGACAATTATGCAAAAGAACAAAAAGAAAATGGCTCAATCATTATTTACACTTCATTTGACTCTGTGCTACAAATTGCAGCACATGAAGAATGAGTTGGATTAGATAATTTATACCGTTATGGAAAAGCTGCTCGTCAAATTTGTTCAAGTAAACCTGAATGAAATGTTGGTCGTATTATAGTTAGACCTTTTGTTGGCGAAGACGGTAAATATACAAGAACATTTAATCGCCATGACTATGCTAATCAACCTCGTCCAATGATTTTAAATGAGTTACAAAAGGCTGGTGTGAATGTGGTTGGTATTGGTAAAATTTCAGACATTTTTGTTGGCCAAGGTATTAGTGAATCGATTCACTCAGACGGTGACGCACATGGTATGGATCTTACTATTAAGTGTGCTGAAGAAAGACCAGAAAACACTTTCGTCTTCACTAACCTTGTTCAATTTGACTCTCACTATGGACACCGTAGAGATGTTGATGGTTATGCTTCAAATATTGCTTTACTTGATTCTAAATTAGCCAAATTAATTAATGTTATGAAAGAAGATGACTTATTAATTATGACAAGTGACCATGGTAACGACCCACTTTATCCAGGTTTTAACCACACACGTGAATTGCTTCCTTTAACAATTTTTTCAAAAAGATTTAAAAAACCTAAAGTGTTCGAGGATGTAAGAGGCTTAGGTACAAGCGGAAACATTGTTGCTCGAAACTGAGGAGTTAAAATAGTTGAAGAAACCGGAGATGATATCTTCGATCAACTTGTTTAATACTATTAATAATACTTGCTTTAATTAGCAAGTTTTTATTTGTAAATTTGAGTTAATAAGCAAATATATACTAAAATATAAATATGAATTTTACCTATTTTGTTAAAAATGAAATTATTAATCGCAAAAAAAATGATGTTGAATCTCTTGAATACCTTAGAGGTTTAATTTTTGGCAATGGTTTAATTAAAAATGAGTCAATTCTTTTAAATATTAGAAACCAAGAGTTTTTTGACCTAATTGTGGCTTTAATTAAACGTTTAAATTTGCACTATGAAATAAAAAATTCAAGAACATTAATTTTAAATAAATGTGATATAGATCTTGATGTTGAATTTATAAAACCTTCATTATTTTTTGCTGGTGTGTTTCAAGCCGGTGGAAGTATTAGCAATTTAGGTAAAACATCTTATCATATGCAATTAAGTTCAAATTATGAACAATTTATAGATATTATTATGAATAAATTGAATGAGTATTATTTTAATTTTCAAAAGATTAAACATCAAAATAAATACATTATTTACGTCAAACAAAAAGAAAAAATCGAGGATTTTTTGAAAGCAATTTTAGCTCTTGAGTCATTTTACAAATTTACCGATATTACTATAAAAAGGGACTTTGAGAATAGTTTTAACCGTATAAATAATATTGATATTTATAATATTAAAAAGGCTGTTAATGCTAACGTAAAACACGTTGAAAATCTTAATTATTTATTTAATAATAATCTACTGAACCACTTTAGCAATGAACAAATTTCAGTTTATAAAATATTATTATCTAATCCAGAAACACCGTTGTCAAATATTTCTCTTTTGCTTGAAAAAGAACAAAATTTAATAAAAAGTAAGAGCACTATTCATCATTGATTAACAAAAGCAAGAAATATAGTTATTAAGCATAAAAAAGGAGAAATATAGTGCCACAGTTAAGCACATACAGAAATCCAAGAGTTCAACAAAAAATGGATCACATTCACTATTTAACAGGAATAATTGTTCATGTTGTTCAAAAATTGGAGTTTCGATTGACAAATTTAATTACACTAAAAGAAATCGTGCAAAAAGTAAGAAGTAATAAAAAAATATTAAACATGACTGATAATGAAATTAATACATGGATAAACAATCAAACAGAGAAAAAGTTTATGATTCTGTTGAATAAGCCTTTTGGAAGCATATGTCAAAAGGCTTATAAAATAGGTGTTTTAGACAACAATGAATGTGAATTAATATCTAAAATAGTTGAAAGGCGCAACACATTAATTCACTGGTTTTTTAGAATAATAGACTTTCAACTACAAGATAAGTTGCTTATCAAAAATTTAAATAATGAAATTAAAAAACTTGAGAATTTTCTTTTAGAAACCAGAGAATGATATGCTTATATTAAAGAAAAAACTAGAAAATATAGAGAGGAAAATTTAAATTAAACAAACTCATTAACATTATTTAATATAATTCTAATATATGAATTTTATTTATGGACCTGAAAAGTTTTTTGTTGAACAAGAAATTGAAAAAATAACTATCAAAACGCCAAATGCATCAATAACTATTTTTAATATTGAAAGCAATGAGGATATTGAAAAATTAATCCAATTTTTAAGCAACGGAGACTTGTTTATTCAACAAAGAATCATTATTGTTAATGATTTATTTTTCTTTGAAAAGAAACCTATCGCAAACGAAAATATTTTAGTTAATAATTTAATAAAAAGTATTGAAAACAACAAAAATGATGAAATTATTTTTGTTAATAAAAATATTAGTGAAAAAGAAAAGATAAATAAAAATATGTTTACAAGTTTTATATTCAATCAATTGAGTCACAATAATTTTATAGCTGCGAATAATATCGAACAAAATGAACTAACAAGAAAAGTTGCAAATATAGTTGAGCAAAAGGGTGGTTCAATTGATGCACTTGCAATAAGTGCATTACTTAAGAAAATCCCTAATGACTTATATTTAATTAATTTAGAAATTGATAAACTGATTAATCAAAATAAGCATATTAGTGAAAGTATGATTAATGTTGCTGTAAGCGATGTTATAGTTGAAGATGCATTCGGTTTTAGCAATAGTTTTGAAACAAATGATTTTTCTTTAATTTGAAAAAAATATAAAGAAAAAATTATTGAAGGGGTTGATATTTCAATTTTGATTGGTCAAACGTCACAATTATTTATATTAGCGAACCAAATTTATGCATACAAAAATGTTGGCAAAACATTAGAAAACTTAGCAAGTGATTTTAAAATTAATCAATATAGAGTTAAAAAAGTTAGTTATTTATTAACAAGATTAGGGGTATTAAAAATAAGAAAAATGATCAAATCGCTTGCAAGGCTTGATCAAGATATTAAAGAAGGTAAGACAGATCCTACAATAGGATTCGAACGCTTTTTAATAAAATTCTTTATTAATTGATAATTTTCTTCTATTTTGTCCAATTTTTAAGGTTGTAAAAATTATAGCCAAAACACATAAAAGTTTGGCTATTTTTTTAACCAAAACAGCAAAAAAATGTGTTGTTTTTTGTTTTTGTGTGTACAACATTAAGGTTCACCGCTTTTTTAAATGTTAAATTACATTTTTTAAAATTTTGCATATTAAAACATACAACATCGTTAAGAAGTTGCTTTTAATTAATTCATTTTGTCTTCATTCCAAAAGTTTTTTGCATAACTTTTGGGGTTTGACATCATTTGTTAATTTCTTTTTAAATATTCTTCAATCAACAAATAAATTGTTGATTGAAATAAAAAATAACTTATTTAATAAGTATTGAGCCGTTGGCTCTTATTAAGACCTGTCGGTCTTAAGAAGTAAAACTTCTTTTGTCTTGCTAGACAGGCTTTCTTCTTTTCAAAAAGAAGAAACAAGAAAAACTTACTTAAATGATTTGTAATTAGCGTCAATAAATTCCTTCATTTCTTTTGTAATATCATTTAACTTTTCAAGATTTTCACTTAATAGTTTTTTAATAAATTCAATGTCTTTATTATTCGGGTTTGCAGAATTCTTAAATATATTTTCAAGTTTTTCAAATGTACAGGATGTTCATGTTCTATTATGAAGCATGGTTTTAATTGTAGCTCTTACACCTTGATGTTGTGGATCAAGATTTTTTGATATTGCATATACATCGATTGCGCTCAATTCATTTCCTTTCGGTACTTTGGCTTCATATTTTCTTTTCCCTCAATAAAGAATAATTTATTTTCAGGAGTTACCATAAGTTTTGCTTCTCCACTTTCAAACATAGAAACCCTAGCGCCATTATTATCAAATGGAGCAAGATATTTGTTGTCATATCTCACAGTATGATTAACTATTTTTCTTTTAATTACAAGATTCATCTCTTCTTCAAAAATTTCAGTATTTGGCTTTCTAAAAACATTTGATTTTTTACTTACTGCTTCGGCCTTTTAAATTGTTTGTTGTATTCATCAATTAAAAGTTCCATTTTTCCCAAAAAGTCTTCAAAACAGTTGATTCCGTTTGTATGAAAGAATGTTCCTATTCATCTTTGCAATGTTCAAAATGATCTTTCAACATTTGGTTTTGCCTTTGGATTGTCGCTTGTTATAAGTTCAATTCCTCTTGCATTTAGTGCTTCTTCCATTGCTGTTCTTGTACTATCTGAACCTCAAAAGTTCTTCTTCTATCCGTTATTATCACTTGTGGAATGCCATACCTTTTAAATAATTGTGTTAGAAGATTTTGATATCCAATTGTTGTTTCCTCAATGTCAATTCAGATTGCTAACAAACATTTTGTTGCCGTATCAACAGCATTATAAATATGGTACTTCTTACTTTCTCCAAAAAGATGAAGTGGTGTTGCATCAATTTCAATAATTTGCCCAAAATCATAGTCAGAACTTTTATTTTGGTAAACGCCTTTTAATGGATTTTTATTTAGAATTTTTTCATAAATTTTAATAAACTGTGCCTCGATTTTAGAAATATCTTGACCGTTTTCTAAAAACATTCTTCTTCTCTTAGCCCATTTTTTTACTTTTCTCGTTGCATATGAACTACAATAACCAAGTCTAAGCATTCTTTTATAAAAGGTAGTGAAAGGCAACAATTTTTTTCATCATTAGTAAGTCTCATTATTGTAAAAATGCAACAAGGCTACACTAAGATCACCTTTTGATATCTTCTCAATATGTTCCACTAATTCATAATATCTATTAGTTAAATCAATAATAACTGAATCACTTACTTTCACACCCCTAAGTTTATTTTTATTACCATGTGATATACTGATTGCATCTTGGTTATTTGTAGATGCAATCAATATTTGATTTCTATATCTTTTAATTGTTTTTGTTGATGTTCTACAACCCAATTTTCCTAATATTTTTGATATTTCTGCATTTGGTCTATTTCAATATTGTTGAATTTTTTAAATCTAAAATTTTTTTATCTTCATAATCAGTTGTTTTACCTGTATCAACTGCTTGAAATCTGGTTTTAATTATAAGATTTTCCATAATTTAAATTCTCCTTTTTAAAATAATAATTGAAACCTAAAAATGGACAAAATAAAAGATAAAAACAGGGTGGACAAAATAAAATAAAACCATTATAATAAAATTCTTTATTAATTCATAATTTAGTATAATTAATCAAGCATTGGCTAACAGCTGCTTTAATTAGTAGAGGAAAGTCCACGCTAGCACAACCTGCGATGGTTGTAGTGTTCATGCTAGGTCCAATAAACCTAGGCTTAGACGACTAGTGCCACAGAGACGAGAATTGTGAAACGCGGTAAACTCCATGAGCTAGAAACCCAAATGTTGGTAGGGGAACTTTTCAATGGAAAATGAACCAAAGAGAAGAGTTGATTGATCAACTAGATAAATTGTTAGCACCTGAGAGGGTACAAAACGTGGCTTATAAATGCTAAAACTCTTGCGTGAGCAAGCGTTTTTTTATTATTTTTAGATAAACGTGATTATTGACTAAAATACCTATAAAACAGCCATATACGAAAAATCAAAAATAAACTACAAAGGTGTTAGTGGCTCCATTCAAAGCAATATGAACAAACTTATTGATATTTTTTTTCTTATTTTAAATCTTTGCGAAAGCAGAGAACAATTTAATATATAATAGAATTATAAAATGGGAGAAATTGATATGGCTTTGAACTATGATGGCTTATGAAAATTATTAGATGAGAGAAAATATAACAAAACAATTCTTCGCCAACTAACAGGTCTAAGCCACTCCACTGTTGCAAAATTAACTAAGGGAGAAAATATTACAACTGATGTTCTTGAAAGAATCTGCAATGCTTTAAATTGTAAAATTGAAGAAATTGTAAAAGTAGTCGATAGTAATGATACCTTCAAATTTAGTGATCCATACATAAGCAATTGTAAATCTGCAACATCTATGAGTAATATGGAACTTTTTAAATATTACAATAAATTAAATGAGAATAATTTACATTCAAGTTCAAGAGATGATATCTGCACGCCTATGGAATGTGTAAAATTAATGATTGACTATATTCCTGATGAGCTTTGAAATAGAAAAAATATCAAAGTTCTTGATCCTTGTTGTGGAAATGGTAATTTTGGTGCATATTGCAAAACAAAAATAAATGAAGATTCAATTTTTTACAATGAAATTAATGAAAAAAGACTAAAAAATTGCATAAAAATATTATCGCCAAAAAATTGGAGTTGTAGAAATGCTTTTGATTTTGTTAATGATCATAATTTAAAATTTGACTTGGTTATGGCAAACCTGCCTTATTCAGGTGGTGGTAACAAAAACCAGAGTCTTTCAAACAATTTTATCGAATTGGGCATTGACCTATTAAATGACAAAGGTTATTTATGTTATGTTACACCAAACAATTGAATGAGTTACAATAATAACAATACAACACTTAAAAAACTTCTTAAATATGGGTCGTTTATTGTAATTGATAATGATATTAAAAAATATTTTAATGGCGTTGGTTCTTCATTTACAGTTTTTATTTGACAAAAAGGCGTTTTTAATAACAAAACAAAAGTGATTAATAACTTTTTAATAAAAGATGTCAAAGAAAATGTAATTATTCCTAATGATATGAACTTCTTACCTTTATATCTATCTAATGAAGTTATCTCAATTGCCAAAAAGATTGTTGGCGATCAATTTAATAAATTTACCTACCGTTGTGATCTGCATAATTTTACTAAAAAGGATTCGCTAAGCGACACTAAAAATAAACTATTTAAATACCGTACTATACACACAGCAAGAAAAACACGATATGCAACAATAAAACAAGATATATACGATAAGTGAATCATTATTGTTCCACTTTCAACATATTTTATTCCATATATTGAGCATAAGACTAACACAACGCAGTCAGTTGGATATTTAGCTTTTGAAACCGAAAATGAAGCGAATGAATATATTAAAGTAATTACTCAGCCTCACTTTAAACTATTAATCCATCTTACTCGCTATGGTAATTTTAATAATATAAAAGTACTTAAGCATTTAAGATTTGGTGATCAATTTAAATTTAGTGAACCTGAAATTGTTGAACTTAACAAATTAGTAAGCCAAATCAAGTACTAATTTGTTAGGTTTTTTTAATGGTTGTTGCATTAGCTTGAATATTAATTAGTGGTTTTTGACCAAACTGCTTAATAAACGCTTTAATCATAATATCTTCAACTGCTAATGAAAATGAATTTGCAAATGGCACTGATGTAATGCCATATCACTCAAACGTTTCCAACTTTCCACAGTCATATAAATAAAGTGTAATTGGTAATCTAGTACATACCATGGATTGTTTAAGTTTAATATTTGTTGTAGATGCGGTTCTTCAATTGTTAACAGAACCACAATTATAAGATTGAAGTCTGTCTTTAAAACTATTTCTAGTTTGTCCAATTTTTATTATTCTTTCAACTCCTTCAACTTCACAAGTCATTAAATAAGCAACACCCATTGAGTTATTGAAGATGTTCTGTGCATTATTCGATGTAAAGTTAGTAGCAAGAATTTTTTCATTTTTTCGAACATTGGTCAGTGGATTATATTTCATTGGTTCAATTACCAATGTGCAAATTTTTTTAAATTCTGATTTTCCACCAAATGAAAATGAATCGTAAGAAGGTTGTGTGCTAATATCAGCAATACTAATGGTGATGTGAACCCCAAAACTTGTACAAAAAAATTATAAAATATTTGATTATTTTTATCAAGCGGAATCCGCTTGATTTTATTTATTTCGCATTTTTGATCAAAAATGCGAAAAAGAATCATTAATATTATTTTCTTGGGTTGGCTTCTAGCCAACCAATTATTTTTTTATTTAGTTTTTAAAATTAATTTTATTAATTATTTTTGTGGAAATGCGTTTTTCCAATTTATATAAAATTAATTTCTCAATTTGTTACATTGTTTGTGTTGCGAATTTATTTAAAAGATATGATTTAATCATAATTAATTTTCTTGACAATCTAGTTCATTTCTTTATATTGATCCATATTACATCTCTTCCAATATTCAGCGGGTGACATTTTTAATCTCAGAATTATTCTTTCATTATTGTAATAATCTATGTACTCATTAATTTTTTGTTCTAACTCATCAATCGATTTATATTCTTTTCCATAATATATTTCATTCTTTAATTGTGCAAAGAATGTTTCCATAATTGAATTGTCAAGACAATTGCCTTTTCGAGACATACTTTGGATAATACCTCTATCTTTTAGTTTTTTCTGATATTGTGGCATTTGATATGGTCATCCTTGATCTGAATGAAATATCAATCCTTCAAGGTTATCGAATTTTGCTAACGCCTCGTCCAACATATCTTCAACCATTTTGAAATTTGGACTTTTTGATAATTTTCTAACAATAATATAACCTGTATGCATATCGCGAATTGGTGAGAGATATGTTTTTTTGTCTTTCACTTTAAATTCGGTAACATCTGTTGTTCATTTTTGATTTGGCTTTGAAGTTTTAAAATTTTGACCTAATTTGCCTGTTTTATAGCCTTTTTCTTCTTTCTCTTCTAATAAATGATTAGGTATTTTCTTATTAAGTTCACCCTTAAATGATTTGTATTTTTCTCTTGGTTGAATTCCTTTTAATCCAAGTTCATTCATAATTCTTTTAACCTTTTTTGTAGTTCAATAGTGATTCTTCTATACCCATATCTTCCTTTGTGTTTTTCGTAGATAGATATTATTTCTTGTTTAATTTCACTATCAACTTCTGTTTTATTTACTCTTTTCAGATAGTAATAATATGTTGAACTAGAAGTTCAAAAATAAGAAATCAACTCACTTAATTTATAAATATGCCTTAGCTGATTTACGATTTCAAATCTGTATTTATTGATTTCTTTTTGCTTTCACCTTTTCAATTAAGGCTATCGATTTTTTAAAATATCATTTTCCATTCAAAGAATTCTAATTTGTTCTTCATAGATTTTGCATCTTTGTTCTGAATCAATATTCTTGTATTTTTCATTATTAGTTAATAATTCTCTTCTAAGTATTTTTTAATTCTTGACTTTTTCATAAGTCCATTATATCCTAATTCTTGGTATTTCATTACCCAAGATCTAATTGCACAATAACTAATTTTTTCTTGTATTGATATATCTTGTATTGTTTCACCATTAAGAACTCTCAAAACTATGAGATGCTTAAATTCAGGTGATTTATGAGTGGAATTTTTCTTGGTTCGAAACTTGTTTTACCAAACGCATTGTATTTTTCGATAACATTAGTAACTGTACTTTCTGATAACCCAAACTTCAATGATATTTGACTTTTTATCATTCCTTTTTATAAAAATTAACAATTTTTTCTTAATACTTTTATCTAATTTCATATAAAAACCCCTAAAGTTCTTTTGTACAACTTTAGGGGTTCACTTCATGGCTATCATTTTTATTTTTTAATAAAAAAACTTTTGACAATGCTTTAATGTAATCATCTCCGCTTTTTTGGATATAAATATTTCCATCAAAGTCACACAATGTTATAAATTGTTCAATTGTTAAAGAAGCCATCACAATCCTTAAAATAATATTTTCTTTTATGTTATAAAATATATTTTATCACAAAGAAGACTTGCGAACATTGCAGGAAATTTTATTTAAAATTAAATTACAAACTTGCAAATTTTCGAGATTTACACCACTTTTATAATTTATAAAAAATGGATTTGGGAATACTCAATGTGTGGTAGTTAATTATCAAAAACAATGAAGCATTATTTTTTTTCTAACTCTTATTCTTATTGTAACATACTTTCTTTCAAGTACAAAATTTTTTATTTTTGTACGCGCCACATTTTTTGAAAAAATGGGGTCTACGCGCGTACGCACCTTTTAAGGCAAGATAAGAAGTGGCGCAAAGTTCCTAACCGGAACGCACTTTTTATCTTGCTATAATTCCTAAAGGAATTATAGGGATAAGGAATTTTTTTGTGTCATTTTGACACTGCCCCTTTCCTTTTGGCGCAAGTTTGGCAAAAAAGTGGCAATGGCAAAATCCACATATTATCAAAGATAATATGTGAAAAACCAATTTTTGATGCTTTTTAGCATCACAAACAGGAAAGGTGCAAAAAATTATGGTAAAAGCGTTAATATTCCTTTTCGCATATTTTGGTATGTTACAAGTAATTTCATAGTTTCAATTGAGTATAATGAATGTGGTTTTTTGATATATTTTTTGAATGCGTTATATACAAAGTGTTCAGTATAACTCTTTTTATTATTCAATGTTCCATCTTCATTTCAAATTCCATTTTTATTTCTCTCAACATAATTAAAGAAGTTTTTAATGCTTTTTAGTACTTCATTGTTTACATTAAAATTAACAATTTCACTTCAAAAATCACTTTTTATTTTAAGAAAATCACTTCTATTTTTACCAAATTTAGGGTCTAAAAGTTCAATGAAAATGTTCTTTCAACTTCTATTATTTACACTATATTTAAAAGTTCTAAACAGTAGTTTATTAGCCATTGGAGAGTATCTATAATCTCCAAAAGTACTGTTAATTTTCTTAATTAAATGGAACAAATCAAGCCTGAATTTAGCATTTAATTTAGATGATGTTTGCCTAATATTTGCAGCTCCATCGCCTATTAAATGTATATCAATATTAGCGTCTTTTAATGGAGAAATAAAGTCTTTTAGGAACTCAATTTGTCTATTTGTATCTGCATTTTTATCCTTATTTTGTGGACAATTTCTAATGTCAATAATAGTTAAACAATCATCACTTAATGATGAATTCTTATTAGAATTTGGGTGTATTGTATATTGAGTTGCAACAACCTTTTTTCTTTGTTTATTAGTTTGTGATTTAGTATATGAATCATCCATTTCAATATTAATTTCTTCTATATCTTGTTTGATTATATTGTCAAAAAATTCATTAATTTCTTTTTCTGCTTTGCTAAATATTTGTTTGTCAATACCATATTTTTTTATTCACATCTTAACAGTTTGTCGTTTTGGAGTGCAATTAAAACTTTCTATTTCTTTAACAGTTCCTGTTCTTAAAAATTGTCTAGTAAAGGCTTTAATTATTGATTTATCATATCTAATTCTTCCCTTAACCAAATCATCGTGGAAGTATGTTATTCTTTGTCTTTTGCCCTTTTTATTGATTAATTCATATGTTGTTACGTTCAAATCAAACACCCCAGCAGGAGTGAATCATTTCTTAATATAATGTTTTGAAATTCTTCAATTTGGGTGTAATTTAAATCTTAATTTTGTTCTAAACTCTTCTTCTTTTATGTTTGCTATTCTAGCTTTTTCATAATAAAATATATGACTTTCATAAAAAATATTATTAATATCTATATCATTGTAGTTAATTTCCATAGCCTATCCATCCTTGTATTTTGCAAAAAATTATATGACTTTTTATGTTGGTAAAAAAGTACTTATTTACCTATAAAACAGTTATATATATTCCATATATATAAAAAAATGTGATAAAAATTTTCGCAATATTTACTATAAAGATTTAACAATATATCACTTCTAATCTTTAGTAACAAGCACAAATTTTGCAAAATTAGTAAACACAAAGTTATATAAAAGTTGTCAAAATTAAGATAATGAGTTCTATAAACGAATATAAAAAACTAATCATATTGTTAATATGATTAGTGATATTTTTCTTTTTGTTAGCCTTGACTATAACCCTTTCTAAATGTGATGGATGATACAAGTGATTCTTCTTCATTGTCTTCTTGTTCATTTGCTAATGATAATTTTTCTAGTACATTTGCATCACAATCGCTCTCAACAAATTCTTCATATTGTTCAGGTGTTAGTGAATTAATTCTTTTGATAAATGTTTGAAATTCATTAAGTAATTCAATGTGTTCAAAATCATCTTCATCTGCTATTTTGCTATTATCTGTTGTTTGAAAGGTGTTTTTATTTTCAATATTTAAATGGTGTACTAAAAAGTTTGATTTTTCAGTATTTGGGTCAACACTAACTTCACTTAAAGTATATGTTCCCTTATCCATTAATTCTTCTATTGTTTCATAAATTTCTTTTGATTTATCTAATGGAATTGTTCAATATTTACCTTTTTCTTTTAAATTTATATCATAATACTCTTCAAATTGTTCCCTATTCATCACATTTATAGAACTAGCATCAATGTAACTATCTTTTAATCCTGCATCACTTGGATATTCAATATGAAATTCTGTTTCTCCTTTTCTCTTTAATGTATCCTTATCAAATCTTGCTGACCTTGCGTTAAGATATCACACTTTATCGTTAGTATAGAAGAGTATAACGGGGTGTGGATATGGATATATTGGTTTACCATAGTTATCAGCATTTATTGAATCGTTTGGCACTTTTTTACATCATACAAATATTTTCATAATAGTATTATATTAAGAAATAAAGAAAAGCACGTAAAAACGTGCTTTCCCCACTTAGTCCATTGTTTCAGGTCTTTTTATAAGAATATTATACTGCTTATGCCAAATATGTCAAGTAATTTAACTGTTTTGTGGTATTTTTTCACTAATTTTGTTACAAAAAAGATTTATTAGTAAATTAAGAAAAGCACGTAAAAACGTGCCTTTCCCCTAAAAAATTAGTCCAATGTTTCAGGTCTTTTTATATAAATATTATACTGTTTCTAGCAAATATTTCAAGTAATCTAGGTACTCTATGGGTGTTTTTTGCTAATTTAAGTATAAAACAGGCTTATTAGTAAATTAAGAAAAGCACGTAAAAACGCGCTTTTCCCCATTGTCCTGTGGTTTCAAGGACTTTTATATATTAATTTTACTACTTATGCCAAATATATCAAGTAATTTAAATACTTTGAAGCAAATTTTTCTTATTTTACCAAAACACCTGTTTTATAGGCTTAAATAAAAAAGTGAGCATTTTATCTCACTTTGTTATCTTTCTTACGAAGATAGAAATATCACACAAGCAAACCAATTACAACACCTAAAATTAAGCATAATGGTATGAAAATTAACATCATTTTCTTCTTTTGCGCAGCTAACTTTTTAGAATTAATAGAAGTTTTATCTAAATCATCAACAGGCTTTTTATCTTTATTATGATTAATGATATTAACCATAAAAGTTCCTTGTGAAAGACCATCAACGCTATAAATAGTTAATTTTTCATTAAGAGCAACTTTTGACCTTTGTATTAATTTTCTAACAATATCATCTAATTCCTTAATATTAATAGAGTAGTATTTATTGCTAATATTATATTGTTGTTTAATAGAATTTTCAACATCTTCAATAATTTTATCTCTTAATTGACTTCCAATATATTCATTATATTTTAAATCATTAATTGAAAGTATATTCAAATCATAAAGATATCTTTTGTTAGGGTTATTTGGGTCAATATCATCAATAACATAAGGTGCAATATTAGTAACTTTTACTTTTGTTTTATTAACAATCATATTATTTAATGAAGTAATAATAAATTCAAAACTTGTACGGTTACCTAATGCAAGATAGTTAATACCATCATTGTAATTTTCAATTTTGATATCTCTGCCAATAACTAGTTTCTCATCTAAATTGTCAAATTGACTTTGAATTTCTTCCCTTACACGCTTTTTGAGTTGACTTAATTTATTTTCATTAATTTCAAAGTCATCAAGCATATAAGTACTTAAATCAATTTCTTTTTCAAATATTCTACCTGCTGTATTAGTAATAGTTATTTTATGTATGCCACTTTTATTAATTGCTTCTAAAGATAGAATGGATGATTTTACAATTAAACCATCTGCTTCAATTTGTGGATTAATTAAGTCTTCTAATACATTTCCCCAATTTATTTTAAAGTCTTTATCCAAAGTCAAATTAAGTTTCTTTGTTGCTTCTACAACTTTACTTGTGATGTAGTTTTTAATTTTTTCCTTATTGTTAAGACCCTTTAAATTAATTTCATTAAGTGTAATATCTTTAAAGATACCAATATCAACATTGGCATTCTTATTAAGGTCATCTTTGTTAAAAATTTGACTAAATTCACTTTTGGGCTGAACGCTATAATCTTTAAATTTTTCTTTAAGTTTAACATTAATAATTAAATTAATTTTATTATTACTTTCACTATGTAAAAATTTAAAATCTAATTTGTCATTTTGTTCACTAGTTATGCCAAAAATTTCAGTTGTTTTTGACATTAGATTTACTATAAATGTTCTAACATCCACACTACTTTCAAAGATAGTATTCACTTTTACACTATCGTATATTAAATTAATAATTTTTTTGCTAGTTGTAATATCCTTAAATTTTACTTCTTTAAATATGACATCTTGCTTTAATTCATATCAGGCTTGAACAGTATCTAAATTTAGATAGATTTTAATTCCTGCTTTATCTTTATCAAATTCAAGTTTTCTTATTTTAACATCAACACCATCATATTTCTCTTTTGGTGCTATATAGAAATCTCTTTTAAAATCTTCAAGGTTGTTAAAATACTTATTAGCAAATTCATCACTTGTATAAATATCACTTGGTACATCTTTAAATTTTGCATCTATTAAAAATTTATCACTATATTTTGCATTTTCATAAAGTCTATCAATATATTCCTTGTAATATTCCATTGCATCTTCATACTTTAATGCATTAAGTTCTTCCTTATTAAAATCTTTTTCCTTAATTAAGAAGTTAATAAATTTTCTGCCTTGTGGTTTTGAAGATAAAGGAGCAATGAAATTATTTTTAGTAATTACATTATTTGTAAAATATTTCTTCTTTTCGCTATTTGTACCCGTTACATAAACAAGTTTAAAGTTTGAAATAGAATTTTTAGCATTAGAAGAAAATAAATAGATGCCTGCTTCACTAAAATAACTTTGCTCGCTTGTTTGTTTTGGTAATTCTTTATAATATCTGTTATCTATTTTTGCAAAATATAAATTGTTATCTTGGTCTTTTTCAAGTTTGAACATTGTGAAATTTTCAACATCTCCAATGATACTTTTAACTCCACCTTTATTTAAAACTATTGCTTCTGCAATAAAACCACGATCTAAATCATCTTCTCATTTATGCGGAGCAAAAAGTGTTTTAGCATTATAAGGAAGTAAAGTATTCATATAGTAATTCTTTTGTTTTTCATCACTATAATAATGTGAAAAGTTACTAATTCCACCAGTTTTAAAGAACATTGATTTATTCTTAAATACACCCATATCAACCCAAACAAGTTGTTTTCTAGTACCAGTTGCAGGATCTATTGTTGGATCATATTTTGGATTTTTGATTGGTTCGCCCTTATCATCTTTCTTATATTCCTTTTTACTATCCATAAGATATTCATCAAGTAATTCTTGTTGATGTGGATTATTTGATGGATCTCAACCATATCATTTGAAATCCATTTGAGATGACCTTGAATTTATGACTAAGATCATTTTATAAGTAACTTCCAAATCACTATCTAAATTACCAGGTTTTGAATATTTCTTAACTTCAATAATATATTCATTTTTCTTATGTGAGTTATTTTTATCAGGTTTTTCATCTTCCTTATTTTTATATCCTGCATTAAACTCTCTACCATCATCGCTAGCATTCTTTCTTTTATCTTCTAACAATTCAAGGAAATTTTTGTTTAATACATCAATTTTTTTGCCATTAATAAACAGTGCTTCATTTTCTTTATCAATTGTCCTAAAAGTTACTTTTGCTGGACTATGAACAATTCACTTACCAAGTCAAAATTCATTACCTGCTAATCCTATATGTTTATTGTCTTCAGGGTGTTTTTCTTTTATGTCATCAACCAATTTGGTTGTTCCGTTTTGAAAATCAACCCATTTACCAAATATTATTTTTAATCTATTATCAATATCTTTTTTATTTGCAATGTCTTTTGCAAGTTGAGATTCAGTTAAATAAACAGGAAGATTACTAATTAATGGTAAATCAATGATTTTTGGTTCATTATTCTTACTTCTTAACAATATATCTATTTTTTTAGGATCTCAAGGCTTATTTTGAGAATTTGAATTTGAATAGCCCCAAACAAGTTTAAAACTATTATTTTCCAATAACATATTTTTTTCATCAATAAATTCTTTTAATCGTTCATAATTTGATTTTGATCTACTTTCGCCACTTATTTTTTGACTTCAATCATTGAGCATATCACTTTCAATGTTTACACTATCTAAATTTTGCAATTTATTTCTTCATTCATTAAAGTCATCTTCATATTTTTTGTTACCTTTATTATGAACAACTTGGACTTTGTCATATCTAGTAATTCTAAAATTTATCTCATTAACTAATAACTTATTTATATCATCATTATTAGTTCATAATTTTGAATTAAGTTTATTTTGAAATTCATCTTTACTAAATTCATTTGATAATTCTTTGACATTAAATAATTTTCCACTAAACTGAATATTTACCTTATCAACATTTTTTAATTCGTTAAATATCTTTCTAATTTCGTTTCTTGCTTGTGCATAAATATAAATTGGCTCAGAAAAAAATTTTTCTTTATTTCGAAAGGATCATATTCAATCATTTTTCTCAATTTTTTTAGGATAGCAATAACTGGCAACACAATGAAATCCATCATTTACTCAATATGATTTATCAAAATCAAAATAATTATTAATGTGTTTTTTATGAATATTAAAATTCATATTTGCTCAAACAAAATTATCTTTTATATGAAAGGTTATTACATCAGGTGTAATTTTTATGTTTTTCTTGATTGTATCATCATTGCCTGCTGGTGTTATTATGTCATATGACTCATAAAGGAAAATATTATTTTCTTCTTTTTCATTGGCTTCATATAACACAAAACCTGAAAAATTATTAATAAAATTCTCTAATTTTCATTTTGATTTATTTTCTGTATTGTTTTTTATATCAAAATAAAGATGTTGTCTATTTTTTCCTATAATTTTAGAAAAATTCCCAAGACTATTTTTAAAACTAAAATTTGTGGTAGTTAACGCTTTTTCAATTGGTTTCAATTCATGGTATTCATTCTCTTTCAACTCTTCAGGGAAACTGTGAACTATTCTATTAGTTGAAGCGCTTGAACTTGAATATAATAAATTATTCTTTAAAATAGAATACTTCTCATTCTTGTTATAACAAGATGTCATAACAAAAGGAAAAAAGCAGCCACTTAATGCTAAACTGCTTAATAATATTTTCTTCTTATTCATCAAATTCCCCTTTCATAGCATCAATTGAAGAATCTAAAACTTCTGGTTCAAATAAACCATCTTCAAATTCATAATTCTCATACTTTTCTTCTTGCTTTTTGATTCTTGCAACCTTTTCATTTTTTGTTTCTATTACTTTATCATTCTTAACGTTTAGCAGATTTCTTAAGTTTCTAAAGAATTCTACTTCTTCAATTAAATCTTGTGTAGGGTTTCTTAATAGTGATTTAGTTAAATCCTTATCACTTGCAATTGAATTAAGTAATAAATCAAGTTTCTTATTTATAATGTAATTATCTGCCTTAATACTTAAAATGTTTTCAATAATATTAGCACTAAAAGGAGTTAAAGAAGCAAACATTGACTTTCTAAAAGCATAAAATAAGTCCGTTTTAAAGTCTTTAAGCACTTTTTTCTTTTCTGTATCATCTAAATAGTTCATAATTACACGAGATAAGACATTAGAGAAAGAATCTCCTGCTAGTGAAACTTGTTTCTTTCATTTATTTAATCTAGCAACATCATCAACATTATAAAACCTAATAGTTAATCTTAATTCTTTATTATTTTTGTCGGTTTCCTTATTCATAATATCTCCTTTATTTTGTTTTTATTCATTAGTACCATCAAAATCTCTACCTATTCTACCTTTGGTAAAGAATAGTTCTTCTTCAAATTCGTTGTAGTAAATATTTGCTTTAATTTTTGAATACATATGCAAACTAAATAACAAGCAACCAATATTTGAATCTGCTAAATATTTAATATGACTTTCATTCAAACCACCACTTGATTTATACATCTCAATTACACTTTCTAAATCCCTTTGTCTTAGTCCAAAGAATTTAGAATATTGGCAGTTTTGCAAGATTGCTTCAGCCTTTCTTGTTATTGCATTAGAGCCTAATAAATCACTTGGGTTTTGAGTTCCTAGAATTGCACCGGCATTGAATTTTCTAGCAGTTTTTATAGTCTTATAAACAAAGTTTAATGTTGTCATATTATCAGGGTCAACATACATATGTAACTCATCAATACCAATGATGGTATTTTTAGTTTTATCTTCTAAATAGTTATTAACTATCTTATTTTGAATAAATGATAGTAGAACATAAGTTCCAACTCTACCACTTTTAATATCTCCAGAAGTAAAAAGTTTTTGAGTATTGAAAATAATAAAGTCATTATCTAAATTAATGTTAGTTTGACCATTATAGACAAATTGATACTTACCGTGATGTTCAAAGAGTGATTCCATATGGTCCTTAATATTAGCAACCATTAATTGCTTTCTATCCCTTTCAAATTTGTCTACAAATTTGTATTTTCTTAACCTTTGAATTAAATCACTCATAATAGGTCATTTAATTTTGCTTGAAGACAATTCTTCAATTGATTTTAATTTATATAATTTCTTTTTTTCATAAAGTTCTCTAACACACTTCATAATAACGATTAAGTGGTCAGTTTTTCACTCTGGTTGTACCAGTGAAAAGAACTCTTCCAATCACTCTAAATGTTTATTGATAACTAATTCAATAGACATTTCTTCATCATCTTCTAAAAATTGAGTTTGAACTTCTAGCGGATTAATTACGGTATTAATACCACTACCTAAATCAATTATAGTAGCACCAAATTTACGTCCAATTGACTTATATTCATTTTGCGGGTCAATGATGTAAACCTTATTATTTGAAGCCAAGTGATTAACAAAGGCTTTCTTCATATCGGTACTTTTACCCTTACCAGAAGAGCCAACAGTTATCATATTGTAATTAGTTCTTCGCTCACTCTTCTTATAGAATTGATCAAAGATAATAGGCTCTCCTGTTGAAGCAGTTTCAGCTAATATAAAACTATTACCATCATTATTGCTTTCATTTTCAAAAGGTCAACCATAAGCGATATTATGTGATGACATTTGCACTGATTCCTTTAAGTTATCAGTAGGAATTAAGCAACTTTGAGCAAAGGCTTCAAATTGTTTGAAAGGAACAGGATTAAGGTTAATCTTACTTTTATTGGCAATTGAGTAGTTCCTATGCTCAATTTTCTTTAATTCTTTTAATGTTTCTGCTTCATTAATAATTACTAATGCACTGTTAAATAATTTATTTCTATCAATTTGCAATTGATCTTCCAAATATTCAAGTGCTTCAAGTTGTAAACTATCTCCTTTTTGAGCATATTTACTTTTTGTCATTGTGGCATTATCAGTAATCTTCCTATTTGTTTTATCTAACAATTTTGCTTGTTCTTCTTCACTATAAGGCATTAAATTTCAAATAATTATGCTATTGTTATCAAATAGCGGTATTGCTCAACCATCATCTAAAACAGTTGGTAAATCACTAACTGTTTGAATAGAATAATATTTGTCATCTTTAATAAAATAAGATGATTTAAAGATAAGTTTATTAGGTTTAAGAAGTGAATCAAGTGTAATGATTTCTTCTTCATCTTTCTTCATTTCTATTGGTTTAACAACCTTTGTTGTAATATCAACTTCTTCCTTTTTATTCTTCTTTTTAAGTTTCTTTAACTTACTAAATAATTCTTTTAATTTAGCACCAAACTTCTTAAAGTTTACTTTTAAGTTTTTAGCACTTTTAATTATTCAATTCTTAAAGGTTGATAAGTAGTCTATTTTTTGACCATAATCATCTTGGTTCTTACTTAACAATGTTTTACGATAGTTAAATTGTTGTTGATAAAGATACTTATTGGCCAATTCAATATCAATTTCTTTATGATTTAACTTACCTAAAAACTTGATTAAATTAACACCACTAATTAGTTCACTTTCACAATCCATAGAAACAAATTGATTTATTACTGAATTAATAGATTTGACTAATTCATTTGTGTTTTTGTCATAAACAACAGCATAATATGAATCAACATATAAATCTTCGTCAATATGTTCAAAATCTTCAAAAACACTTTCATAATATCTTTGATAGTTTTCAATAACTTCTATTGAAGCATTGCTTTTTTGTAAATCATCTAGTTTCCTATTCATATTACTCTTTAATGATTCAAAGTTATTGGTGTAATCCATTAATTCTTTTGTTCTAACAATAGTAAAGTGAGTAGTAGTTTCATCTAAAATTTCTATATATTTTTTAAGAAATGAATTCCTATCTATTTCATCTTCATTTCAAGGTGTTTTACCATTAAATTTAACAACAGCAAGATATTTAATTCCACCTTTAAGTTTCTTTGTTTTGACAAATTTATCTTCAACAATTTCATCATATGGAATTAATAATTTAGAATTAAGACTTCTTTTATCAATTTTGGAAGTAAATTTCTTTGCTCTAAATCAATGTTTAATCATCCTAGCAATTAAGACATAAAACCTACAATTGTATTTTTTGCTCTTAATCAACAGAACACTAGTAATACTAAAAACAAAAGCAGATAAACCAAATTTTCAACCACTATTAACTTGTTGTGGCAAAGTAGTATAGCCAATAGTACCAGAAATAGCCAATAAGACAAGAGCAACAGCCATATCAACAAGAGTGATATTTTTAAATATTTTAGTATGTTGTTTACTTATATTTTTTGGTTGTAACATAATCTATTTCTTTCCCTTTCTTGCTTTTGGATCTCATATTTTCTTTCAACTTTCGCCTAGTGATTCACCTTTAATTTGACCGCCTTTTTTAATAGAAGCATCTAATGAACTCTTTAATGTATCATCTGCATCTCTATTTCTATCACTTAAGCCAACTTTACCATCAGGCGTAGCAGCAAAACTACCTTGCCCCCTTAAAACATTGACATTAGTGTTGTGGTTTTCAGACACAGAACCTTTTAGTTTCTTCTCACTATTTCTACCTAGTCTAGCATCTAATACGCCGTTCATTTTATCTCTTCTTGCTGTTAATTCTCTAATTTGGTCATCTGTAAGGTTTTTATTATTAATTTTCTTATTTAATTTATTTGATTTTTTTGCTAATTTAGCATCACTTGTTTTTGATCAGCCTTCATTTTTGCGTAATTCTTTCTCTTGTTTCTTGTTTTCTTTTTCTTGTAGATGGTTTTCTTTCAATAGATTCTTTTGTGATTTATAGTCTTCTTTTGAAATTAAACCTGCTTTTTTTGCTTTATTTAAGTTGATCTTATCTTTTGCTTGCCTTGCGCCAAGTTTGCCATTTTTAATGAATCCACCAGTTATTTTTGCAGCACTTGATGCACCTTTTACTGCTTTATGTGCAAATTTCGCGGCTGCAACAGCACCACCACCAAGAGCAATTGCTCCACCAATTACTCTTTTTGTTTCATTTAAGGTGTCTTTTGCAGATACTGCTTCTCCAAGAAACTCTCCAACTATTGATGATGTTGTAGTTGCTGCCATAGCACCACCACCTAAAATTACAATCATCAATATAATTTTCATTGCAAAGTGAACATCAGGCAATTTATCTACTCATTCAATAGATCTTTGTATGAAAGCAGAAAAAACTTGAATTGAAACAAGAAGTGAAATAATTACAAAACTCTTCCGCATATATAATTGTTGTCAAGTTCTCATTTTTGCACCATCATCACTAATAGCACTAGCAGCTACAAAAGGAGCAATTATGAATAAAAAGAATTGTTGAAAGATCTTTTCCATTAATGAAATAAGACCCATAATAAGTGGATAAAGAGTTCCGGCAGCTAGCGCAAAACCTAGGACAATAACAATTGGTCCAAAACCCCACTCTGTATTGTAGTAGGCTCCAAAGGAAATTTTGTACCTTTCAGGTCCAGGTTTAGTAAAACTCATTCATTCACTTTTTGAAATATTTCATTTCTTTTGCCACAATGCTTCAAAAATATTATTGGATATTTCTGATCCATCTTCTCCTACTATCAAAACTAATAGGATATTTATAAAAACACTAAACAAATAAATCAATATTGGTAAGCCGACAAGTCATAAAGTCGCTATAAATGAATATTTAAAAGCAACTTTTACTGGGTTGGGTTCTCCATCTCTATGAAAGTGTAACCGTATACCACTAATAGCCAATAAAACAGCAAAAACAACAATACTTATTATTGCTAATCTTAAAAACAATACAGGCATCTCTGCCTGATTGAATGATTCATTAAAACCAATGCCAAAAATTAAATATTGTGGCAATTTCATTGCTATTAATGAATAAATTTGAATGATTAAAATTATTGCTATGAGTGGTAAAACAACAAATGGATATCATCCCATTAGAAAAACACCATAACAAATTTTGTTCATTAATCACGCCATATTTTTACCTTTATAAATATTAAATTTATTTATTACTTATTTGGTTGTGGATATACTCCCGGTAACAATTCTAATAATAAGACTTGAAACACCCCATAATATCGCTATACCTAAAACAAAGAAAAAGAGCCATTTTATTTTTCTTAAATTTGCTTGTCTTACTTCTTCGCTTTCACTTGTGCTTGCTTTAAATAGAGTTATTCCACCAATAATGATTATTGCTAAACCAACAAGACCCATAAGTGTCCCTAAACCAATATTTATATATTTTTGAACTGCATCAACAAGATCTTTTAGGTTTTTCCCTAAGTTTTCGGCTCCAACATTTGGATCTACCGAAGTTTGCTCATATCAAGGTGTAATTTTTAAGTTCATAAATTATCTATCCTTTTCTTACATCTTTTGTGATGATGATTCACTAAATTCAATTGATGAAACTAATGATTCATCTTCAATTTCATCATCATCATCATCATCATCTTCATCTCCAAACATAAAACCAAATTTACTTTGTTCTCGTTCTATGGTTGGTTGTTCAATTTGAACTTCTTCACTTATTGGTAATTCAGCTTCTGGTTGTTCTGTTAAATTAGGTTTAGTATCTTCTGCTTTTTGAGAAATCTTTGCTTCAATATATTCTTGGTGTTTTTGAAATGTTTTGAGATCTTCTAATGGACTTTCCATATTAGATTTAAAGTCAAATGTATTCTCTTGATTCTTCTTACCATATGTAATACCCATTAATTGGTCTATATAAACAGAATTTCTTTGTAGCATTTTACCAACAACGTTTCATTCATCACGGCTCATTGCCATTGGCTTACCCATTTTTCAATTCTCAGCACGGGCTAATTTGCCATCTTTGTCAAAGAATAATTGAATGCTATCAAGTTCTCCATTTTTGATATTAAGTCAATAATGTTTAACTTTTTTTACTTCTCCTGTTTCACTATTTACAATATCACTATTGCGCAATGCTAGTTTTTGTTTAGTGCCTTTACTTTTTAAAATGTCTTCAATCGGTTCATATTTTCAACCTTTTTCCTTATATCTTTTGGCAGTTTCTTCATTGTGTCTTCAATATAGTTTCTCATTTCACTTATTACCTATAAAATATGTTCTTTGATTTTCCTTAAAATTTGTTTCTAATTTAGAAATAAATTCTTCCTTATTAAAAGGTTTTGCATTTTTATCTGTTGCTTCAGTTGTTATTAATTCTTCTTTTTTCATTTTATTTTTCTCCTTATTAACTTCTTTTAAAGTCTTTTCTTTTAAATATTCTTTTTCATCAAGTGTGTCATAATTTACATCGTTGTCATCATCATAACTTGATTCTGTTTTGGTGTCATTGATAGATGGTCCAAATCTTTTATTGATTTCATTAATGACTTCATCATCTTTGCCATCCTGTAATTTAGTTCTATAAATCTTCATTTCTTCTGCACTAATTTCAACTTTGGCATAGATGGAAGCATCTAACAAACTCTCCAAACCAAATCTAATTTGATGCATTTGTTCAACATCAAATTTTGGATCGGCATATTTAGAAACATCTAACTTGTTTTGTTGACCTAAACGAATTTCGCGCATTTGGTCGGCATCAAATTCAACCTTAGAATAAATAGAAACGTCAAGTCCATTTTCTAACCCTAAAAGTATTTGTTCCATTTGTTTTGCACTAAATTTAGGATCTGCATAATGAGATACATCTAAACCACTTATAAGTCCTTGTTTAATTAAAAACATTTTATATCCATCAAATTCAGGTCTTGCGTAGTATGCAACAGAAATCTTTTGTTCTATACCATCTCTAATGAACATCATTTGTAAAAAATCAAATTCAGGTCTTGCGTAAATATCCACATTTAAGCCTAGCCGAAGCCCAGTTTTAATTTCCCGCATTTGGTCGCCTTTAAATTTAGGATCTGCATATTTAGAAACATCTAACTTGTTTCTTAAACCACTTCTAATTTGGTTCATTTGATCTCAATTAAATTCTTCCTTAGCGTAGATAGTTACATCCAAATTTTGTGCAACACCAAGTTTAATCATCTCTATTCGATGGTTATCAAATTTAGATAAGTCAATATTTAGTTGTTTAATCTTTTCTATGATTTGAACATCTTGTTCTTTAAGCATTTTGTTTCTAATTTCCTGCATTTGAGAGTTGTCGTATTGTTGTAATGCATATTTAGAAACATCAAGATTTCATTTCAATCCTTTTGCAATTTGTATAAGACATAAAAAGTCAAATTCTTTAACATATGGCGCTATGTTAACTTCATTATCGTCAAGTTCTCATTGAATTGCTCTCATATCATCGGCAGTGTATTTAGGGTCTGCATATATTGATACGTCAACACCACTTTTAAGTCCTAAACGGATTTGTTTCATTTGTCATACATCAAATTTAGGATCGGCATAAATGGAAACATCCAAATTTCTCACAAGTCCTAAACGAATTTCTTCCATTTGCTCTGCATAAAATTTAGGATCGGCATATTTAGAAACATCTAGGTTATTCTCAAGACCCCATTGAATTTGTTTCATTTGTTCAACATCAAATTTAGGGTTAGCATAATATCTAGGATCTAAACTTTTTTTAAGACCATCTCCAATTACTATGAATTGTTCTTTCGAATAGAGTGGCTTCCTAACTATTTTTTGTTGCTGACCTTGATTTCACTTGTACTTATTGTTGTAATTATTGTAATTGTTATATCTGTTGTTATACATTAATTACTATTACATCCTTTGTGATGATGTTTCACTAAATTCAACAGATGAAACTAATGATTCTTCTTCATTTTCACTATAAGGTTCAAATTCATATAGTTCGTTTAGTGTAAAATCACTCAATGTATAATTAAGAATTCCAATAAACTTCCTTGGAAATAATTCTTCAATTCCGTTCTCATTTCCATTCATTTCAACATATGTAGTGTCAATTGATTTATTAACAACATCACTAATTAGCCCACGACTATAATTACTATTGAATAGACCATTTTCCATCACATCTTCTTCAACAGAATCACACAATTCATCGTAAGGAACAATCATATTGTGTTCAAATATTTTTTCGCCTACGTTTTCAATTGTGTTTAATATTTTTTCTAGTGCTTGTTCATCTTTTGTGTGATCAAGTAATGAAATAAAATTTGTTGTAAATGTTTCAACAGGATTTATGTTTTCAGGTTTAATTGTTGGCAATTGTTCAATAACTTTTGAATATGCACTAGTAATTTTTTCTTTTTCTCCTAATGTTAAAAAGTGGTAATGTAAACTAATTTCATCTGCTTCTTTAGCACTTTTGAAAATGCTTTCAATTTTATTAATGTAATTTTCTTTTACACCTTTATCATCAATTGAATTAGCAATTGACTCAAGTGTTGAAATATCAAAATTACTTTTGTTGTACTTTAGTATGTTTTTTATTAATTTTTCATCTTTAAATATTTTCATAAATTATCTATCCTTTCTTTACATCCTTTGTGATGATGTTTCACTAAATTCAACAGATGAAACTAATGATTCTTCTTCATCTTCTTCATTTCCAACTTGTTTCATATCTAATTTTTCATTTTGACTAAAGAAATCATACAAGTCATAATCATTAAAGAAATTAATAAATTCTTTTGGTTTCATTTCCTTAATTTCATTATGAATATCGTTAACTTGAATATACTCAGTGTTGAAAGGTTTCGTCATAATATCAGTTAAAATATATTTAAATTGGCTTTGTAATCCATTTTCCTTTAAGTCTTCATCAACTACTTCATAAAAATATCCTTTTTCATAAATACCGGCATCATTCATAACATCTATTGCTTCCATTGAAGATAGAATTTTCTTCAACGCCTTATCATCTTCTTTATAATTACCAAGTTTGGGCAAGTTAGTTACAAATGTTTCAATGCCATCAATGTCTTCTGGTTTTATAGTTGGAAGATGTTCAATAACGCCTATATAGGTCAATTCAATAACATCAATAGCAACATTAGTTAAATCAATTTCAATTTTTGATCTATCAAAGTCCCCCTTATTATTGCCCAAATCATCAAGGTATTTGAAGATATTGGTTACCTTATTAACATAATTTTCTCTAATTTTATTATTAGCACTAAGATTAGCGATTTTTTCAAGTGTTTTTAAATCCACTTTACTTTTGTAGTATTCTAATTTTTCTTTTATTAATTTTTCGTCTTTAAATATTTTCATATTTTCTCCTTAATTTAGATTGTTGTATTTGTTCCAAAAACTTCATTAAAGGCTTCCTGGCTTGTAAAACTATGAATAAGTAATGATGAAATCATTAATAATCCCAAACCTGAAACAACGGCTATAATTAAAGCAATTTTTCATCCAGGATAGAGTGATCTAAACTTACTTCTATCTCTTTTATCTTTACTAAAACAATCTTTATAATCTCTAAATATTGTTACCATTGATGAGATAAAAATAATTAGTAAGAATAGAATACAAACAATAAAACCAGATACAATCATAGTTTTCTCCTTTAATCAAATTTTGAATAAAAAAATAACAAAAAATAATGAACCTATATTTATATAAGTTTCACTACTTTTTGTTATAAAAGTATTTATATTGTTTTTTAATATAGTCTTGCACTTTGTTCAAAACTACGACAATGAATTTGGGTTTTATAAAGTTATTTTATCTACTCAATGTCTTCACTATTACATTGTTCAATAAAATTTTCTAATTCTTCCTGCACAATAGGAGAAGTATCATCCAAGACTGCAAAATGGAAAGGTTGAGATTCTTCAGTTTTTACAATCTCTTCTCTTAAATATTCAATTTCTTCTTCTTTTAACTTATTAGGGTCATATTTTAAAAATGCCCTATTATTATCAATTGATATCATTAATTTACTCCTTTCATTTTCAATTGAATTTATCCTTGAATTCTTTGGTTATAAGGTTTCATTTAGCAATTGCTTCTTCTTCACTAATAACATATGGCTTTTCAATGTTATCAACGTGTTTAATGTTTGCTCAAATCATTTCATATTTATCTTTATATGATTCTACAAAATTCTTTTCTAAATGTGATTTCATCACTCTATGATTGTCAATCATAGTTCACATTGGAGCAATTACTTTATGATATTGATAATGTGCTCATCGATAAGTATCTCTAAAGTCAGTGGTAATAGGGTTTCCATTAAATTCCCCTTTATATTCGCTTCCACCTGGAAACATTTGCAAGTCAATTTGTTCTCTTTTAGGTTCCGCACAAAAGCCTAAAATTTGTTCAAGTTTTAGATAATCTAATAATGCTTTTTCTAAATCTTCTACTATTGATTGCAAACCACTACTATCAATATTATCTTTAAGCGACTTACTTTCATCACTAATACCGGTGGTATTATTTGGAAGAACACTTTCACTAACTTTCTTGCAGAATTCTAAATATTTAATTAACATATTTCATTGAACTATTTGCATCCCAAATGATGAAGTATTATTTGAAATGTTTCAGTCAATAAAGCACATATCTAATAAGTGTTTTTTAGGATCAAGTTTCTTGCCATAAAATTCTCTTCACAAGAATAATTCATTTTTATCAAAACGACTTTTAATATTTAATGTACGTTCAAGTTTTCAATAAAGAGTTGCATATGTAACACCAGCAGATTTGTTTCTATTCTCACTATCTAATGGAGAAAAACCTTTAAACTCTTTTCTACCATCTCTATATTCCTTTACAACTTCGCCGAAAACAAAGAGAGCATCTTTCTTATTCATTTCATATCAATCGTCAGCTTGTGCATTAAAAAATTTACCAATAAAAGTTTCTCCATTCTTAAACAAATCATTTAATTCACTTGCTTTTAGAATATCCAATATCTTTGTAACCATAGTATGATATTCAACTCAATTAATAACTTCTTTATTATCCTTTGAGTGGCTCATCATAGTTGTATGATAAGGGTCTAATGCTCTAATATAATTTGATATCCTTGCTATTGTTGGAAAAAAAGCACTCCAAAGGTCTTCAAGTTCATAATCTTTCTTTTTAGGTATTCAACTTTTGAAAACTTTTGCATCATTCTTTAGCAAATCATCAGCATAGTTTATAGTGTTTAAATCATAAGTGTCTTCATTAGCAATATTGTACTTAATGCCATTGTATTCAAATGGGTTTTCAGTAGGTTTAGTATATCCCCTATCAGGGTTGTTATTGACATTAGGATTAGTGCTTTCATCAACATTAGATGGATTTTTCTTATTAGGAATTGCAGGCCCAAACAATTTAGAAAAGTAACAACTTTGAAGAGTTAAAGGAGTTAAGCATAAAGGAGTAATTGCTCCTAAACTAATAATTTTTTTTATTCTTTTATTCATAATTACCCCTTGCAAATCTTGTAATATTATTATATCATAAATATATGTTTAAATTTTTACAAAGTAAAAATTATATGGTAACATTTTCACATAAGTTTTGATTATTTTTGTCTTCTTTGACTTTCTTTTATTTTTTGTTTTTAATTAGTGCAAATTGTGGATGCTCAAATATTTTTATCAGCAACCAACTTTTTTCTAATTTCTTCCATCTTTTTTCAATTAAATTCTTTCTTTGCGTATTTAGAAACATCGATATTTTGTTCTAGCCCTAATCTAACTTGTCGCATTTGCTCTACATTGAAATTTCAATCGCAATATAGAGAAGCATCTAAGTTTTTTTCGATGCCCAGTCTTAATTCTCGCATTTGTTGTCAACTAAACATAGAATCTCCATACCAAGGTAATTCAATTCCATTTTGTAATCCATATCTTATTTCTCTCATTTGCTTTCAATCATAATATGGTCAATGAAAATGTTCAACAGGCAATTTTAAGAGTAAGCCTTTATATATTTGCGATAATTGTTGTTTATTGTATTTATTTATGTTTACTCTATATTCATCAAATATTGACTTGTTTTTATAAAATAAATTAAGCATTTTATTCATATTATCTCCTTTAAGCCTGTTTTATAGGCTTTTTAGCACATTTACAAATTTATTATGTATTACATATTTTGCCTTTGGCTTCACTCAAGTTATTTTTATTTTTTATCTTTGTCATATTTATAAGTAAATACATCAATTAATAATCAAAGCAAGAAAAGGAATATACATATTATAGAACCAATTGCAACATATCTAAATATTGGTTTATTTCCAATATAGATATCACAAGCCATCATTCCAATTACTATCAAAATAAGTAACCCAAGTATTAAACACACAATAAAAGGGTGTTGACTTATATTAAATATTTTTTTAAATTTCTTCATAATATTTCTTTCTAAAACACCTATAAAACAAGTGTTTTAATCATTTTCAATTAAACTATATTCTTGTGTTCAAACACAAACATCATCAAAACAATCAGGACAACAAGCAAGTTTATTTCAAGTCTTTAATTCTTTGCTAGAAACTAATGACTTACATCTTACACAAATGTAATAAATTTTATTCAGCATCATCAATCACTTCACTTTCTTCTTGCTCTTCTTTTTTAACTCTCTTGCGTTTGCGAAGTAATAATATGTCATTTATCATCATAATTCCATATAAGATAATCAATATAACAAGACCAATAGTAATAAATGTAAATATTTGTTTATTAAGCAATATTAAAAATGAAGATATGATTGTTAAAATTACAACAACAATAAAAGGTATATAAAGCACTTTATCTTTAAACACAATTTCTTTTAATTTACTTAATCATCTCATAGTTACCTTTCTTTTTTGGAGAAAGTTTTTGCCTAATACACCTACGAAATAGAGTTCTATATTTCTTATCCTTAATTGATAATCAAAACAATTTTCTATTTATTTCTTTCATTTCCTTACTAGATAATTTTGGATCAGCATATTTGGAAACGTCCAAACCAGATAAAAGACCTAAACGGATTTGACACATTTGAGCACCACTATATTTAACATCTGCGTATTTTGAAACGTCCAAATCTTGCATAAGCCCTATTGTAATTTGATTCATTTGTTCTCAATCAAATTCAGGCTTGGCATAGATGGAAACATCTACTCCTTTTTCTAAACCAAGTTGAATTTCTTTTAATTGTTTTTCATTAAAAATAAGTGAATTTTCTTTAAATTTTAATAATTGTGTATTTAATTCTTTCATACTTTTTCCTTAAAGAAATTTATTATTAATACCTATAAAACAGGTGTTTTAGTAATTTCTTCATATTCAATATTATTTTTTTCTAACCATTTTTTATAGTTATTTGTTGTTAATCATTTCTTTTTAATCTTTAATCTTTGATCATCATTTGAAATATTGATTTTTAATCTAATGGAACTAGAATTTATTAATAATATAGTTTCCCCTTTGCTATATAGAAGTAGTGAAACAATTGTAATAAATACACTTAATTCAATGATTTTCAAAAATGCAAGTAATAATAATATTATTGATGCAACCAATTTACAAATTAACAACATTAAAAATCAAAAATTGTAAATTGATATTCTAATTACTCTTTCACTTTTTTATGTTTCATTTTTTATCCATTTCTATTTATAATTTAAGTATGCAAATAACATTATTATTTTTGAAGAATTCAATTTGGTCATTATTGTTTTGTATTTTTCAATTATTTTTAACTTTTTATTTCTTAAAAAGACATAATAATTTTTTAAACATTGCACAACAGATATAATGAATATTTATGAATACAATAGAATAAAAGAAATTTAATAAGTTCTATTGCTTATTCTTTTGTTAGTATATTTATCTGGTTTGGTCTTTTGATCTGTATTATGGATCAAGAAAACAAAATTAATGATATTGAAGATCTATCTAAATTAAATGTTAAAAGGAAATATTAATTATTTTAGAATCTAAAATAAGCATAGGTGCATATTCACTACCGATAATTAAATTTCTTTTTCCACTTTATAAATTTTTTGTTATAAAAAAGGTGAGATATAACAAATAACAAAACTATAAACTACCTTTATTAATACCTATAAAACAGGTGTTTTGGTAATTTCTTCATATTCAATATTATTTTTTCTAACCATTTTTTATAGTTATTTGTTGTTAATCATTTCTTTTAATCTTCTTTCTATCTTCCATTGATTTAATACTAATATAAATAAATTTTGAACATTTAAAATATAAAATAGTTTGTAAGGGCAAAAATAGTATCAAAATTAATGAAAATGATAATAATATAATTTGGTAAAGGTGTTGCTTAAATAAATAACAAGAAATAACACTTATAATTATTGAAGTAAGATGAATTAGTAATAAAACAAGTCATTTTACATTAATTAAAAATTTTGGAGGTTTAATCATAATAACTCTTTCTTTCTTGCGTTGAACATCACTTCAACTTATAGCAATATTTGCTTACTTTTTAATTGGTATATTTATGCTTATTCTCAAAAATAAACATGAGAATGATGGTAAATATAAAGTTAATACAGAAGAATATGAAAAAACTTTAAAATATTTTCTTATTAACTCTGGTATTGATTTAATTGTTTGAATTGCCTTTATATCAATTGTTTCATCTATTGAAAATAATCTTATTAAACTAGACAAAATTGCCAATAAAAATTACCACGATTTAATAGCAATGTTTCTTAATACATCATTTATAATTTTCGGTTATACAATTGTTGTAGGGCAATTAATTTGACCAATTTTTAAACACATAGTTAAAAATGCCACTTAAAATCTGCATAGTCCATAAGGACTATTTTTATTCATCTCTATTTCGTTTTCAAAAGCAAAAGATTTCAATAATAATTTCAATTAACCAAATAAACCACATATTAGCCATAACTAAATGCCAATTTCTTCATCAATAAATACTTTATTAGGACACTGACTACAATTAATAAATGAATCTCATATTTGATTAATATTAAACTCATTAAGTGTAATTAGATTTTTGGAACAATTATGACACACATAAAAATTATGTATTTTCACACTTCTCCTTAATAAGACATTGTGCTATTTGTTTTTGTTAAATTTTCTGCGTCAATTTGATCCTTTTGTTCCAATAAATTTGCTAGCAAAAAATTTTCGACCACACTTACCACTTCCTTTGAAACTTCACTAACATCAGTAATGAGTTTCTTTTTATCTATTGTTGATGTATTCATAATTCAATTGCCTAAAAAACCAAAATTAACTAATTTTGTTTCTATTCCAAAAGTTTTGCAGATTACATAAGAGCCTAATTCTGCTAATAATTCACAACTTGGGTCGCTTAATTTTGAATAATCGTGTTTTAATATGTAATGTATATATTCGTGTGCTAGGACATTAATTTTTGAAATTATATCTAGTTGATCATTTAGAAAAATATCTTTAAGATTGGTAAATCCTTGAACATCGTTTAATTTATTGCTTTGGTGGATTTTAAGGGTATCCTTATGTCTGGTTTCAATTGATGATTTTAAAGCATTAAAAACGTTTAAAACCTTATTATTTCTTTGTTTATTGTTGTTATCTTTAACAAAGTTATCTATGAAATAATTAGGATATTCACTTTTACTTAATGTTGTTTGAGAAATATCATATACATCTCATAATTGGAAATATCTATAAGTTTTTAATTCAATATCCGCTTCTAACGATGCACTGCTTATTTCACAAGGTACAAATATTTTAATTGGTTTTTCTCCATCTTTAATCTTTACATTATCAATATTTTCTCAAGCACTTTTAGGCTTAACAAGAGTTGCTTCTGGTTTCTGGTTATAAATTAAAATAAGGTTATTAAAAGAAAATTTATTCTTAAACTTGATAATAAAATTTAATAAGTTACTCAACTTAACAGAGTCTGTAAAATAATCATTAATTAAATTATTAATATCATTAATGTACTCTGCACATATACTAGTTTCTAATTTACTATCATTCATAAAAACTATTGTTTTTGAGAACTAGAAGATTTAAATTCAATTGAAGAAGCGATTGATTCTTCTTTTTCTTGTTGTTCTCTCAATCTTTTCTTTTCTTCATCAAGTTTTTCATATTTTTCTTTACACATTGCACATAATTTATCTCACATTACTCTACCATTAATTTTAGGGTCGGCATATGATTCTCAATCAATTCCAGATCTTATGCCTTGTCTAATAGCCATCATTTGCGTAAAGTCATATTTTGGATCTGCATAATGAGATATGTCTATTTTCTTTCTTAATCCTGCTCTAATTTGGTCCATTTGAAAATTATCGTATTGATGTAAAGCATATTTTGAAACATCCACTTTTTGAACCAAACCTTGTCTTATTATAGACATTTGACCTGAATTAAAACCTTGCTCGTGGTATTTCATAATATTAATCCCATCTTCTAGCCCCAATCTAACTTGTCTCATTTTAAGTCAACTTAAATCAGGTAATGCATAAATGCTAACATCAACCTTACTATATTGCAATCCATAAATGATTTCTCGCATTTGCTTTCAATCAAAAACAGGTTCTTTAAATAGTGAAATATCAACATTGTTTTTTAAACAATATTTGATTTGCTTCATTTGATTACAATCATATTTAGCATCCGCATATTTAGTAACATCAAGGTTGTCTTTTATACCGTCCCTTATTTGTTTAATTTGTCAAATGTTAAATTTAGGATGTGCATATAATGAGATATCTTCTCCTAATTCAAAACCTGCCTTGATTTCTTCTAATTGCATATCATTTAGATCTTTAACATTAACCTTTAATTGTTTTAATTTATTTAATAACTTGTCCATAATAAAACTCCTTTAAGTCTTGTTTATTAAATTTTACTCTTTAAATTAACATCTTCTCTATCATTACTATTTGCACTAAATAATAAGATAGTATTTAATTTCATACTTGAAGCAACAACGCTCATAGGATATGAGAGTATTTCTTCATTAAATTTTGAAGCATTAGCATTGTATAGTCTTCTAGCAGATGCAATATTGTTTTCACACTCTACAATTTGATTATTCAAATCTTTAATTAGTTCAACACTTTTAAGTTCAGGGTATGCTTCAAATTGAGCCATAAATCTAGTTAATAATGGAGCACTTTGCTCTTCAATCTCAATTCTTGTTTCCATTGCATCACTTGAAGTATTATGAGAAGTGTCTTTTGACAATGATTTAATCTTCTCAATGTTTGAGCGATATTGAGCAATTTGGCTCATAACATCCTTTTCAAACTTCATATGTGAACTAAGTGCATCAACCAATTTAATAATTGTCTTTGCCCGTTTAGTTAATTGAATATCAATTAGTGATGCATTATTACTTATTTGCATTTGTTTAGTTTTAAAATAGTTAACTCACTTAATATGAAGAAAAAAAGGAATAATAAAGATAAATGATAAGTACCAAATTATCTTTCCAAAAGTATTAACTTTTACCTTAATTTCTCTAGTAATTGTTTGTGGATTATGAACATTGTTCTCTATTTGAATTGTGTTATCTTTGCTATATAAATTGGCCATAATTTATTAACTTCTTCTTTCACTTTTCATAACCATTAAAAGGTTTATCAACAACTTTAATTTGCAATTTATTTTTAGATGGTATAAATAAGCCATAAACACAAATATTGCGTGATTTCTTTTTTGATGAATAATCAAAACAAACATTTAATGGACATTGTTTAATAACTCTTTTATTTATTCCTATCAACCTATCATAAATTTCGTCTTTTGATAATCTTTCGTTTGAGAAGATAAAGTATTCTATATAGAATTCATTTTTATAATTTCAACCAAAAGAATAGTCGTTATATATTGTTTCTTTTGTATAAACAAATGAACTACCAATTTCATCACTTGCGCATTGTGGACAATGCACTAATTCTCCTTGCAAATCATTTTCATATACAACGCCTTCTTCTGCGTGTAATGAATATCTATATCTTGTTTCTCTTCAGTTAATTAAACTCATAATCCACCTACTTTGTTCTAAATACTTTTGCTAATAAATCACTTACACCAACACTAAAAGAATCTTGTGGCTTAACCACTGTATAAGTTAATATAATTGCTGCAATAGCAGTTATAATAAGTGCAATACTTAATAATCATAAGAATATAGTTTTAATCATTTTTAATTTACCTTTCTTGTCTTTGATTGTATTTTTATCTTTCATAGTTGACACACCCCTATTCCTGTGGTCTATATTGTTCGATGCTATTTATTAAAAGATTTTTTCTTACCTCTTCCATTTCTTCATAAGATAAATCTTCTTTTGCATAAATAGAAACATCCAATTTGTCTTCTAGCCCTAATCTAATTGATCTCATTTGAGAACTATTAAATAAAGGATTAGAATAAATGGAAACATCAAGTTTACTTTTTAAACCTTTTCTAATCTCTTGCATTTGTTCCCAACTAAATTTAGGATTTGAAAAGTATGAAATGTCCAACTTATCTTTTAGACCTTGCTTAATTTCTCTAATTTGTAAACTATCATAGAAATCATTAATGTTCATACCTAACTTAATTAATTTTTTATTTATTTTTTCTAACTTATCCATATTTTCTCCTTTAAACTTGTTTTATAGGCTTTTTAGTAATTTCTGCAAGCATTTTTTTTCTTATATTTTTCATCTGCTTTCAATCATATTCAGGTTTGGCATATTTTGATACATCTAAACCTTTTTCTAGTCCTTGTTCAATCTCCCACATTTGTTTTTCACTATATTCAAGCTTAGCATAGACGGAAACATCTAAACCCTTAATAAAACCATAATAAACAACTACCTGTTGAGCATTATCCAAATCTTTTAAATTAATGCCTTGCTCTTCAAGTTTTGCACTCATTAATTGATTTCTCATATTTCCCATTTGATCGGCACTGAACTTAGGGTCAGCATAAATGTTAATATCAACTCCGCCTTTTAAACCATAGCGGATTTGTTCCATTTGCTCTGCATTAAATTTAGGGTCGGCATATTTAGAAACATCTAAGTTTTTCAAAAGACCAAAAATGATTTGTTCCATTTGCTGCCAACTAAATTCCGGATTGGCATAGGTGGAAATATCTAAATTCAATACAAGACCACTATTAATTAGTAATAATTGAAATCGGTTAAATTGACTTGATTTATAACCTAATTTTTTTAATTCACTTTTTAATTGATTATTGATATTTGACATAAAAATCTTTCTAAATTATTAAGCCTTTTTTGATAGGCCTTTTAGCACATTTGCAAATTTATTATGTATTACATATTTTGCCTTTGGCTTCACTCAAGTTATCTCATCTAAACAATAACGAGTACAACATTGATAATTACCGAAGCGATATATACTATATTCATTCTTATTGCGTAAATCACTTAAACAATTTGAACATTTTTTATTCATATAAAACCTTTCTACATTACTTTCATTCTTTGGAAAATAGTTTCAATCTCATCATCTATATTTTGATTTTGAATAGAATGCTCACTTGTATCTATATTTTCTAAATCAACTCTAATTTGTTCCATTTCTTTAGAACTTAATTCACTGTTGGCATATTTTGATACATCAAGTCCACTTTCAAGTCCTTTGCGAATTTGGAACATTTGGTTATTGTCAAATTCTTTTTTAGCATATATACTTACATCTAAGCCATCTTCAAGTCCATATCTTATTTCTCGCATCTTATAATAACTAAATTCTGGTTTGGCATAATAACTAATATCTAAGCCTTTTTGAATTCCTTCACTAATTTCGAATGTTTGATGAATATCAAATTGACTTCAATCAATGTCAAATTTTTTACCATTATCACTCATATTTCTCCTTAATTTATTCACTCAATATTGCAACCACTTCAACTTTTAGTCTTTGGATCAAATATTGAATTTTTACATTTAACATATGTCTTGCCATTGCTTGTTACTTTAATCATTCTTGCTTCATTACATTTAGAACAATAATGATTTGGACTTAATGTTTCTTCTTTCTTAAACTTATCACTATATTTTTCTTTAAGGCTGTTAACTAACCTGTCAATATCAAAATTTAATTTCTTAAATAATTCCTTTCAATTAGTTTTATTAGTAGCAACTAAATCAAGTTGCTTTTCAAAGTTTTTAGTAAAGTCATAATTAATATAGTTACTAAAATGTAAATCAATTAATTTTGATAATTCTTTACCGCTTTGACTTAACTCTAATTGATTTTTACTATTTAGTGTGGCATATTTGCGGTCTAAAACAATCTTTGAATATGATGAATAAGTACTTGGCCGACCTATTTCTTTCTTTTCTAAAATGTCTAGGATATCACTTTCCTTATATAAAGCTGGTTGTGGATTAGTTAAGTATTCTTCAATGCCTAATTTAGATAAGTTATAGGTTTTATTAACTTCAAAATTAAAGGTCAATAAACTTTCTTCGCTTGAATTAATATCTCCACACTTTTCTAAATATTCCTTGAAGCCTTTATTTACATAGCGACTAGTTTTTCCTAAATAGTAATAGCCACTTAACTCATTAATAAATAAGTATTCTGTATCTTGCTTAATTGCATCATTTAAAAATTGAATTAATGTTCTATCTCAAATTAATTTATAAATTTTCTTTTGTTCATCATTAAGCATTAGATATTCATTAGAATTAAGATTTCTTTCCAAGTGAGCAATTCTTAAACACTCGTGTCCTGCTTGTGCCGATTCTTTATTTTGATACTTAACTAACTCGTTTCTGGTCTTACCTAAACCAAAATTACTAATTGTATAATCCTTTAACTCATTCTTAAAATTGTCATTAATAGTCATACTATCTGTTCTTGGATAAGTGATATAACCTTGCTCATAAAGATATTGCAAAATACTAGTTGTCTTTGATGGACTAAATTTGAATTTCTTGTTAGCATCCATAAGCAACTTACTTGTTATATAAGGCTTATCAGGTTTAATAGTTCTTTGTGCTAAATTATTGATTGCTAAACATTTAACCCTACGATAATCATCTTTAAACTCGTTGTTATAAATAGCAATTTTGCTCTTATCATATAATTCAAAGTAAACCTTTTCCTTGTCGTTTAAATTATTTATATGACTTAATGCAAGTTCATTTCTTTCATTATCAACAACGGATGACTTAATGATATTTTTGTAAATTGGAACTGAATTTTTAATTTCATTATCTCTATCATTAAGCATTTTAACAACTACACTTTGAACCCTACCAATTGAAGTAGCATTAGAAATTTTTGATGCTACCCTTGATGACTTGTAACCAAAGTCCTTATCGTAGAGTTGTCTAACAAATTGAGCATAAACTAAATTAGTGTCAATATCTCTTGGATTATTAATTGCATTAGTGATTGCACTCTTTGTAATTTCATTATAAGATATGCGTTTAGCCCTATTTTTGACACTTCTTGGCAAGTGTTGATAAATATGTCATCCAATGGCTTCGCCTTCTCGATCTGGGTCGCTAGCAATATAGATGTTTTCATAGTTATCTATGTCTTTAATGGCATTATGTCAATGCTTTTTACCGTCTTCACTATATACAAAGATAGGGTTAAAATTTTCATCAAAACCAATGCCATCAACTCCATCATCTGCTAAATTAGTAAAGTGCCCCATTGTGGCTTTAACATCATAATTGTTACCTAGTAAGGATTTAGTAGTTTTGACCTTACCAGAGCCTTCGATTAAAATCAATGATTTCTTCATACTTTTCTCCTTTTCTTTGTAATAGCCAATCATATCTTTCATTGCTTGACTTAATGGCATATTTGCTCCTTTTGACTATTTATAAAATTAGTTGATGAATTAACAATATCTAAAATTAATTTTGTAGGTATATTTGACCTTTGATTGTAATTACCATATGTGTAATACTTACTATTACCCCTTATGGATGAGTTCCTTAATAAATTAAGGGTTATATTAGAAAAGAATTTTGTCGGTTTTAGCGAATAACTTTGGTCATAGTTTGAATAATAAGTGCTGTTTAAAATCCCATCTAAACCGTGATGATTAATAAGAAACTTTCAAATATGAGATTGGTATGGATTTTCAATTACTCACACATCAGGTTTAAAATAGTCAATAATTAACTTTGTAGCACCCGCTGTACTTTCTCCAATAACTCTATTAATTTCTTTTTTCATAAAATTTCTTCTCTTATTTTTTGTTGTTTGCTTATCTTTGTAATATTGGAAATTATGAACTCTTCAATATTCATTATTAATGTCATCTCAAATTGCTAGTGAGCAATCTGCACGACTTCAACTCTCACAGGGGGGGGGATGCGAGAATGATATTTGGTTTAGGCAATTGACTCTTTAATTCTTTAAGTAAATTCAAATTATTTAATGACAAATCGATTCTCTTGTAATTTTCTATATCCTTAATATCATTAATGCCAACAGGATAAACTTCTAAATTTTCATTATCCTTTAATGATTGATAATAGCACATATTACCATCATCATATAAGGCTCATACTATGACTTTCTTATTCATTTTTCTCCTTTGGATTTTTGTGAATACATACAATGTTTTTACTTACAATTTTGTATTTTGCTAATTCTTTATCAACAATATCAAGTGTTTCAATTTGTGCTTCTTCAACATTCTCAACTTTTTCTTTTTCTCCAAAAGTAATTATTTTCATACTTTGAAAATTTCAAGAAGTGGAATTATCTAATTCTAATTTTTGCTCTTGGTGGTTATATGTTTTTAGGTGTTTTAAATATTGTCAAGCGGGTATAGGTTTAATAGCAATTGGTTTAGTACCACCGGAAAGAACAATCATCATAGATGGGTCTTTATATTTAATTTCTCCAACAGACATTAATCTTTCCTTTTGTGTTGATGTTGTTACAGATTCACTTTTTTCATTAACACTTTTGCTTTCTTTTGTTGTTTCTTTATCTCCTAGCATCTTTGAAAAACTTTCTAATGTGTTTTCATTATTAGTTTCCAAGAAGTAAGTTAATCTTGCTTGTGATTTAATAACAACATCTTCTTTTTGACCACTATTGTATTTTGCTAATTGCTCGTAGTCTTGCAGAACTAGCAAGAAGAAAATTCTTCTACTCCGTGAAATAGACATTCAGTTACCTAACGGCTGTAAGATACCAATTGAGTTAAACTCTTCAAATAAAAAGTTAAGTGGTCTATTAAGTTTCTTGCTAGGCAATGAATTAACATAGTCTAATGCAGTTTTATAAACTTGACTAATTAATATAGGTATTAAGAATTGAATATTATCCTTATGGTCAGGGAACTTAATGAAAATTGCATATGGTTTCTCACTACTAATAATTTCACGTAGTTCAAAATTATCACTACTTGTAATTCGCTCAACAATTAAGTTATTACTAAAATCACTCATCACCTTAACAGCATTAGTTAAAAAACTTGTTAAGGTTTCTGGTGCAATATTAATGAAAGAACTAATTCCGCTTGCCAATTTATTTCAATAAACATTTTTGTTTTTATTTTTACCTGTTATTTCAATTCACTTGCCTTTTTTAAAAGTTTCAACATTTAAAAACTTGTTAATATTTGAAAAGTTGAAGTATTTCAATTCAAAATTTTTGTTCTCTAGTGAATATAAAATTAAAAATTTAAGAATTAAAATGATTAGGTTTTTGGCTTGTGGCACTCAAATATCTTTATCTCCATTAGCAGGTCATTTAAGAGAGTTAACTAACTCACTAATTTCCCCATAGCCATCACTATAATCTTGTTCAGTTAACTCTTCAACAGGTTTAGAGTGAAAGATATCTCATACTCTTTTAAGTGGATTTCATTTAACAGAATTATCAGGGTCATCTAAATCAAAAAGTTTAATTATGTAACCATTTTCTTTTAAAACTTCTCCTGTTCTTTGAAGAATGTCCCCTTTTGGATCGGTTACAACAAAGCAAGGTCGCTTTTCTTCTGGTAGTTGAGCATTGCGAATAATGTTAGGTATCAAAATTTTTTCAGTCTTACCACTGCCCGCAATTCCTAATACTATTGCGTGAGAATCGGTCTTATTAACAACATAACCTTTTTTTGGCCCTAAATAACCAAAAATAAAATTTGGTTCATCATTACTAAATTGTTTCTTAAATTCCTTAAATGTGCCTGATTTGTCATTATCAAATTGATTATATGTTCAATTAAGTTCATCCTTATTTTTAAAACTTCATATTCAACTTCAAATAATCTTCCATCTAAAAAACACAAATAAAGCAACAGGTCCTAAAATCATTGTTAATATCACATAAAGTCTAATTTTTGATGATGTATTATAAAATGTCATAACATCATTAATAAAACTTCTTTGTTTAGAGAATCAATTCCCTATTAATTGTGTATCCTTTGACAAAGTTATTGAACCAATAGCACCTAGAAGAAAGAAAAGCAATATTGGAACAAGAATAAAGCACAATATGGCTAATATTATGGTTGATACCTTATCTCTATTTTCCTTAAAAAATTTCATAATTTAATACCTTTGCCTTTGTCTTTCAATTTCTTCTAATAAATGTTTTCTGTAATTTTTTAATGCTTGAATTTTTCTTTTAAATCAAACTCTATCAGCATCTCATTTTCATTTTTCAAGCAAATAACCTATTGATCAACCACTTTCATATTGATTATCATTATTTGGTTTAATTTCTTCAATTTCCTTTACTTCATCGCTAATGCAAAACTTAACAATCAAGTTTCCAATTTGTGAATCAAATTCTTCTCTTTCTTTCTCTAAAAAAATTAATTTTTGATTTTCTACAAATGATGAATCAAATTTTATATTGTTGAGTTTTTTAAAATAGTGATTATATTCATCACATTTTTTAGCAAAGTCTTCATCATTGTTTTTTAAATAATCAAAGATTTTTCAAATTGAATTTTTAACTTCATCATTAGCAATTGCATAATTCTTATTTTTGCTATCACTGTAAAATTCTTTAACTTTTGAAATTTCATTTAACATTGCATAATCTCTTTTAGGTTTAGCAATTAGTGAGCGGATTTCTTTTCTTAAATCTCAGGTTTCTTTTTTAATTTTGAATAGTTCATCATATTCCTTATTATTTTTTAGTCTACTTTGTAATACGTGTTGAAAGTTCTCTGGTGATTTTTTTGAAAAGTTACACTTTTGTTTAAAAACCAATTCCCCATCTTTGTTAATATGCTTTGGATACTTTTCTCAAAAAGACAAATGAATATGTGGATGTGATGTGTTAGTATGAATTGTTCAATGCCCAGTTATATTGTGCTTATCTAAATTATTAGCCCTTAACAAATTGCCTAATGCATAATTTAATTCTTCATTTCACTCATTCTTATCAATTAAAAATGAACTCCTACCTAAATCCCCTGGATTAATAATCATTTCTCATATTGCTTGATCTTTTGATATTTTTGATACTTCTTTAAGTTCCTGCTCAATATCCAGGTCTTTTGGTTCTTCTGCAAATAATCTATACAAACCACTATGTGTATTTTTAAAGTTTGTGTTATTTTCCTTTGTTTTAGAATTTAAAAATTCACTTCAACTTATATTAGAATTATCAAATTCATTTTTTAATTGTCTTTTTGTTGTGTTATCTCCTTGCAAATAAACTGCACTATTTCTTGTTATGTATTTAAGGTGTGAGCCTGAAGTATAAAATTCTCAATTATGAACTTCTTTTTGTCCATTACTAACTTTTTTATCTAAATCTTTTTTACTTCATTCTAAACGAACATAGAAATCTTTCATTTTATGCCACCACCAATACTAATTGATGTAACCATTGACAACTGGCTAATAAAACCCAAATTCATTGCCTTTAATAAAAAAACAATATATTTTCAGAAACTGTTAATGATTTAATGAAATTAATTTGCTTTGTGAAATTAAGTAAAAAAAGTGATGTGATAGGCTACAAAACAAATGAAATGACTAACATTAAAATTTAAAGAAAAGCAAGTTACAATTTTGAAAACTTTAGCCAGTTGTCAATGGCTACAAAATAATTAATAAGTGTAATTGTTAGATATATGTTTACTTGTTATTTAATGCTTCTTATATATTTAAGAATTCTATTATCTACACTTTAATAAATTCCTTTAACTAATGCACTTATTTTTGCCACTATTACATAGTGGATAAATTTTTAGTCAAAAATTTAGGTAGAAAAAGATAACAATGCATTACCAAAAACTAGTAAACGCAAATTTACCAATAAAATCTATGAATCATCTATTGTAACAAGTTAAAAAGCCATAGTCTTATTTCTTCAACTACTGCAATCTACACTTCTAACAAATTCCTTAAAAAATATAACTTGCCACAATATTAACTTGTAATGTTCTAACTTTCATAAAGTATTTTGAAGTTAGTTTTCGAATATGTTTATTATCTTTCAATTTTTTAACTTTGGCTTTTGTATTAAACAATTTCTTATAATCAACATCCAAGAACTCTGCATATTGCTTTAACATCTTATAAATTGATGTCTTTGACATCCTTTTAAAAAAGTTGTTTTGTAAAACAATTGTAGAGTTTTTTGAAATACTAAACTTCTTACCTTTTATACTTTTACTCTTTCATTCAATTAAGAGTAAGTTTTCCAAACTTCTTAAACTAAAAATAAATACTTTCTTTCAATGAAAGGGATGGTTGAGTTTTAGATATCTCTCTTTTTTCAAATTTAAAAAAGTTTTATTAATTTTTACATTGCCAAAATTGTCAATGAAAATTAATTCCTTTTTAGCAAGATTTTCGATTGCTACTCTTAATGATGTTCTACTAAAATGTTCTAACAAAAAGTCTATATTGATAAACTTCTTTTTAGCACCACTTTTAAGTAGAAAGCAAAAGACAAAAAATGATAATTTAGAATTTAAAAGTAATTCATAAACTCTAAAAGATAAATTAATCTTTCACTTCAAAATTTGGTTAACAATATCGCTACCAAACTTTAAATACTTTTTGTTATTAATGGCATCTCAAAAATAAAAATCGTTTTTGCTTTTTCAAATAGAAGATTGAATTTGTGCTTCGCTAATGAACTTAGTTTTTATTTCTTCATTATCTAAAAGTTTGTTTGCTCAAACACTCATATATTCAACCACCTATCACTTATTGCAATTAATAACTTTTACACTTTAAGAGAAAGGATTAAAAAAACAACCAAGCATAACGCTTGATTGCTAAATTAACATTACCACCGAAAATGTCCAGATCCTAAAAAATGTTAATAGCACATGATAATTTTCTTCTATTTTGTCCAATTTTTAAGGTTGTAAAAATTATAGCCAAAACACATAAAAGTTTGGCTATTTTTTAACCAAAACAGCAAAAAAATGTGTTATTTTTTTGTTTTTGTGTGTACAACATTAAGGTTTACCGCATTTTTAAATGTTAAATTACATTTTTTAAAATTTTGCATATTAAAACATACAACATCATTAAGAAGTTGCTTTTAATTAATTCATTTTGTCTTCAATCCTAAAGTTTTTTCATAACTTTTGGGGATTGACATCATTTGTTAATTTCTTTTTAAATATTCTTCAATCAACAAATAAATTGTTGATTGAAATAAAAATAACTTATTTAATAAGTATTGAGCCGTTGGCTCTTATTAAGACCTGTCGGTCTTAAGAAGCAAAACTTCTTTTGTCTTGTCAGACAGGCTTTCTTCTTTTTAAAAAGAAGAAACAAGAAAACTTACTTAAATGATTTGTAATTAGCGTCAATAAATTCCTTCATTTCTTTTGTAATATCATTTAACTTTTCAAGATTTTCACTTAATAGTTTTTTAATAAATTCAATGTCTTTATTGTTTGGGTTTGCAGAATTCTTAAATATATTTTCAAGTTTTTCAAATGTACTGGATGTTCATGTTCTATTATGAAGCATGGTTTTAATTGTAGGCTCTTACACCTTGATGTTGTGGATCAAGATTTTTTGATATTGCATATACATCGATTGCACTCAATTCGTTTCCTTTCGGTACTCTGGCTTCATATTTTCTTTTCCCTCAACAAAGAATAATTTATTTTCAGGAGTTACCATAGCCTTTGCCTCTCCACTTTCAAACATAGAAACCCTAGCGCCATTATTATCAAATGGAGCAAGATATTTGTTGTCATATCTCACAGTATGATTAACTATTTTTCTTTTAATTACAAGATTCATCTCTTCTTCAAAAATTTCAGTATTTGGCTTTCTAAAAACATTTGATTTTTTACTTACTGCTTCGGCCTTTTTAAATTGTTTGTTGTATTCATCAATTAAAAGTTCAATTTTTCCCAAAAAGTCTTCAAAACAGTTGATTCCGCTTGTATGAAAGAATGTTCCTATTCATCTTTGCAATGTTCAAAATGATCTTTCAACATTTGGTTTTGCCTTTGGATTGTCGCTTGTTATAAGTTCAATTCCTCTTGCATTTAGTGCTTCTTCCATATCTGTTCTTGTACTATCTGAACCTCAAAAGTTCTTCTTCTATCCGTTATTATTACTTGTGGAATGCCATACCTTTTAAATAATTGTGTTAGAAGATTTTGATATCCAATTGTTGTTTCCTCAATGTCAATTCAGATTGCTAACAAACTTTTTGTTGCCGCATCAACAACGATTATAAATATGGTACTTCTTACTTTCTCCAAAAAGATGAAGTGGTGTTGCATCAATTTCAATAATTTGCCCAAAATCATAGTCAGAACTTTTATTTTGGTAAACACCTTTTAATGGATTTTTATTTAGAATTTTTTCATAAATTTTAATAAACTGTGCCTCGATTTTAGAAATATCTTGACCGTTTTCTAAAAACATTCTTCTTCTCTTAATCTCATTTTTTACTTTTCTCGTTGCATATGAACTGCAATAACCAAGTCTAAGCATTCTTTTATAAAAGGTAGTGAAAGGCAACAATTTTTTTCATCATTAGTAAGTCTCATTATTGTAAAAATGCAACAAGGCTACACTAAGATCACCTTTTGATATTTTCTCAATATGTTCCACTAATTCATAATATCTATTAGTTAAATCAATAATAACTGAATCACTTACTTTCACACCCCTAAGTTTATTTTTATTACCATGTGATATACTGATTGCATCTTGGTTATTTGTAGATGCAATCAATATTTGATTTCTATATCTTTTAATTGTTTTTGTTGATGTTCTACAACCCAATTTTCCTAATATTTTTGATATTTCGGCATTTGGTCTATTTCAATATTGTTGAATTTTTTTAAATCTAAAATTTTTTTATCTTCATAATCAGTTGTTTTACCTGTATCAACTGCTTGAAATCTGGTTTTAATTACAAGATTTTCCATAATTTAAATTCTCCTTTTTAAAATAATAATTGAAACCTAAAAATGGACAAAATAAAAGATAAAAACAGGGTGGACAAAATAAAATAAAACCATTAAGATCCTAAAAAATGTTAATAGCACATTAATTTTAATGTATCATTTATTTAATATTTAAAAATACATTTTTAAACAAGGAGAAATTATGTCATTAAAAGCTGGTATTGTTGGGCTACCAAATGTTGGTAAAAGTACACTTTTTTCTGCTATAACTAAACATCAAGTTGAAGCAAGTAACTATGCATTTACGACAATTGACCCTAACATTAGTAGTGTTCCACTTAAAGACCAGAGATTATATGAATTAGCTAAAATTGTTAATCCTAAGAAAATTGTTCCAGCTACTTTTGACTTTGTTGATATAGCTGGTTTGGTTAAGGGCGCAAGTCGTGGCGAAGGTCTAGGCAATAAATTTTTAGCTAATATTCGTGAAGTTGATGCCATAATTCATGTTGTAAGATGTTTTGAAAATAAAGATATAATGCATGTGGCTAATGAAGTCAATCCACTTAACGACAAAGAAACAATCAATGTTGAATTAATGCTAGCCGATTTAGAAACTATTACTAATGTTTTAAATCGGATTCATAAAAAAGCAAAAGCAGGTGACAAAGATGCAATATTGGAAGAAAATTTAGCTCTTAAAATAAAAGATTTATTGGAAAATAATAAACCAGCAAGAGCAATTAGTCAACTAAGTGACGACGAGAAAAAAATAGTTAGATCATATAACTTATTAACCTATAAACCAATGATTTATGTTGCTAATTTATCAAGCAAACAAATTGCAAATTACCAAAATGACAAATTATTTAATATGCTCGCAAATTCTCTTGCTGAAAATGAAAAGATAATCCCAATTTGTGTACAACTTGAATCTGAAATTTCTCAATTTGAGGATAATGATATTAAAGAGTGACTTTCTTCATACAACATTAAATACAGTGGACTAGATATTTTGGCACGTGAAGCTTTTGACTTATTAAATCTTAAAACATATTTTACTGCTGGTGAAATGGAAGTTAGAGCTTGGGTTTTTAAATCTGGTATGCTTGCACCTGAATGTGCAGGAATTATACATAGCGATTTTGAAAAGAAATTCATTAAAGCTGAAATCATTAAATTTGATGACTATGTTACAAATAATGGAGAAAAGGGTTGTCGCGAACTTGGAAAAATTAATATTGAAGGAAAAAATTATATTATGCAAGATGGTGATGTCTGTCTATTCAAGGTAGGCAAATAATGAAAATTAACACCACTTATAAAACAAAAAAATTAGGTGAAGTTTTTACACCACAATTTATAGTTAAGACTATGTTAGATGAATTAAAATATGATAATTTCGATTCTATTTACCAAAAGCATATAATCGATAATTCGGCTGGCCAAGGAGCATTTTTGTGTGAAGTAGTTTCTCGTTATATAAACATTTCTCTTAAATGTAATATCAAACCTGAAAAGATTAAAAATGATTTAGAAACCTATATTCATGGCGTTGAAATCAATTATGATAATTATTTAAAATTGATTGAAAACTTGAATTCAATTTGCGTAAAATACAATTTTACAGACATAAAGTGAAATATTTTAAATCAAGATAGCCTTGATGTTGTCAACTATGATGGACAAATGGACTATGTTGTTGGCAATCCACCTTATGTTAGAATTCATAACATAGAAAAAAATAATAAGGTTAAAAATTTTATTTTTTCTAAAAGAGGAATGACTGATTTATATATAACCTTTTTTGAACTTGGTTTTAGAATGTTGAAAAAAGATGGAAAATTAGCCTATATTTCACCAAATTCTTGATGAAATAGTGTTGCTGGTAGTGAATTTAGAAAATGAATAATTGAACATAGGAAACTTAGAAAAATTTATAATTTTGGTCATTTTCAACCTTTTAAAAATATTACTACGTATACTTGCATTACTTTCTTTGACCTTTCTCAAAATTATGAATCAATTAACTATTATGAATATTTGACAGGTGAAAATAAAAAGTATTCATATAATGATATATTAATTAAAGGTAATTTTTATTTTTCTAATGATAATACATTATTACAAAAAATAATAAAATGTAAAAGCAATAAAATTACTGTTAAAAATGCTTTTGCAACATGCAATGACAAGGTATTTATTAAGGAAAATTTTAACAGTGAAATTTCGCCTTTAATACCTATAATAAAGGCTTCAAGGTCAATTATGCTAAAATGTTTTTATCCATATGACAAGAGTGGAAAATTACTACCTTTTGATTCATTTAATGAACAAACAAAGAAATATTTAATTGATAATTTAGAAAAGAAAAATGATTACTGGTATGGTTTTGGTAAAACGCAGGGTCTAAAAGACACTTTTAAAGACAAAATTGCCATTAATTCACTAATAGTTTCAAACAATATTAATTCAATTAAACTTAATTTTTTAAAATCAGGTACAGGTGTGTATTCAGGATTATATATCCTTAGCGATCTAGAATTTGAAAAAATTGAAAAAGCAATCAAAACACAAGAATTCCTAACTTTTATTCAAGGTTTAAAAAAATATAAAAATGGAAATTCTTGAACATTTAACACAAAAGATTTACAATGTTATCTTAACTATTGATTTTATGGAAAAGAGGAAAATTAAGTGACAAATAATGATTTCCTTGAAATGATTAATGCTTCGTTTATTGATTATCTCGAAAGTAAATCAGGAAGCAGAAGTACAAAAAAACTAAAAAAACTTCATAGTTTTTTCGCAGATGCAATTAAGCAAAGAATTGGAAGCGAATATATTATAATGAGCCAAGACAATTTTGGTGGTAAAGAATATAATGCAGAAGGTCGCTATACTAAAAAGTTTTGCGATATTGCTATTTTAAAAAATGAAAGAGTAATATCTTCTATTGAAATTAAATTTGTTGTTGAAAATTATAAACAAAATTCAGTTAACTATTTTAACTCAATGTTAGGTGAAACAGCAAACTTGCGTTCTAATAAAATGTTGTGTTTTCAGGTTATTATTATAATTAACAATTTGCCTTATTTTAGTGAAGGGTATAGCAGTAAAAATGTTCAAAGACTAGAAAAAATCACTTCTCAAAATTTGGAAAAATATGTAAAATTGGGAGAAGATAATATTGATGCTTTTTATCATACACCAAACAAAACTCTATTAATTATATTAAATAATGAATTCATTAATGAAGTTTTAGTTGGTAAAAGTAAGGATGAATATTGTTATAGACTTCTAACACTTTGCAATAAGCAAAATAAGTTTGTATTTGATAATTCACACAAGTTATTATTTGAAAATAGTAGAAATATAATTTTTAATGATTTTGAATTATTTATAAGTAAAATTTCACATAAAATTTTAGGCGAATAATTCTTTATGGGGGTTTAGTATAATGGTAGTACTGCAGTCTCCAAAACTGCTTGCATGGGTTCGATTCCTATAACCCCTGCCATATCAAAAATGACCAGCAAGCTGTCAGCTTGCTTTTTACTTATTTTTGCCATTTTAAACGATTTTTTATTATAATTAATTCATGCAAAATAATAATTGACAACAAGCAAGCGGAAATGCAAATAAACAAAGTGAAAAAAATAACTTTAACAATCAAAAAGAACAAAAAAAGAAGAAGAAAGAAAAAGAAAATAAAATTAAATTTAGAGGAACTAATTTAAACTTTAGAATTATTCTTGTTAGTATTTTTGTTTTTGCTATTCTTTTTCTAATTAGTTTAAGTTCATTAATTACTTTTTCAATTTTTAGAAATAGTTCAGTGTTAAAAGCATCTACATTCTTTACAGTATTATTTGTGTTAATTTTATTAATATTTTGAATAATTCTTTTAATAGAATTATCTACAAAAAAATGATGATATTACTTTGTTATTACAGTTCTTAGTCCACTTACTATGTTTATCCTTTTAATGGTTGTGGCCATTTTGTTAAAAATCGAAATAAAAGACAATACAAGATTTGTGACAAGAGTTACAGGCTATCGTTGAAAAAGAGATACCACATGTATTAATATTGAAGAAAAAAGACAAGAAAGTGATAGCGACAAAGAAAAAGTCGAAGAAGCAACAATTGTTACAAACTTTCTTGAAGACAATGAAGATTAAAAAACTGCTTATCCAAGCAGTTTTTTATGTTTACAATTCACTAATTAATTTTAGTTTGTTTAATTGAATAAGTTCGCTGTATTTATTATTTTCAATATATTTTAAATATAATAAATCTATTTTATTAATCAATTCAGTGAAATCAAGAATTTTTATTTCATTAAATACACTTGTTTTTAAACCTGTATTAAGAACGAAAATAAAGTCTTCAAAACTATAAAAATTGTCTTTTCTTATTACAATACTTTCATAAATTTGAATTGTTTTAGCTAATAAACAAATGTACTGAAAATCATTGTCAACTAGTCATGTATTATTTGATGGATGAGCATAACTATAATGCTGGTTCGGTGTCAGGCAAATTAAATTTTCCAGATAGTTTCTAATAATTGGAAACCTTGAAACAGGAAAAATATGGTGAACCTGTGTAGCATCAACAATTTCACTTTGCTGTTTTATTTCTGATTTGTTATTATTGAAGAGTTCGTTATATTTTCTTAAAAATTTTTTTGCTTTGTTCAATGAGTAATTATCAAGAAATATATTATTCAGTTGTTCACAAATTAGACTAAATTCTTGTCTAGAAACATTTTTGTCTTTTTTATTAACCTTGTCTTTAAAATTAAAGCGGTTATATTGAATATCATTAAGTGTAATGTTATTCTTTGACAACAGACCCTTTTCTGTACCTTTCTTAGCCTGTCAAAAAGCTAAGGGATTTAAAATTTTTGTAAAAATTCTAGATGCCTCAACATTTGTGTTAATTTTAGTATTTTCAATTGTAAATTTAATAAAATTATCCTTAAGAATTTTAAAACTGTTAACATCTTGCTTATTTAGAAAATTATCAAAAAAGTTAATTATTTCACTATCTTTTAAAACTTTTTGGATATATTCATTAAGGAATAACAATGCGTTCATGGGTTTAAGTGCAATTTGAGTAAGAAGTTCATAATCATTAATTCAATAGGTAAATTTATTTTTTGACTTTCTATATGATAATATCTTGCTATATGCAAGTAACTTTATTGGTTGCGAGAAATATTTATCATATTCATTCTTTACTGTTGTATTTTCAGTGTCTGGTTTTGAAAATATACTTATTACATTAAGTCTTGCATATTCAGAGTGCCAAATATCAGAAACTGTAAATTCATCATTATTTTTACAAAATTCTAAAATACAATCTGCAACAATACATATAACATCAAATGTGCACTTTTGATCTATTCATCTTGCATCCTTGCTTTTTCTTATATCATAGTTGTATTTTGATAAATGCTTCATATACAAGTTCATTTAAATCTCCTTTTTTATCCCAAATCAAAAGCAACTTAAATTATCAATGTTTAGTGACCTTGTTTGATAATTTCTAGCTATTCTATAAAATTTACTGAATTCGTCGCTTGATATATACATCATTTGTTCTTTTGATAATTCAATATTTTTGCTTTTAGGAATAAGAATAGCAATCGATCCATTAACAATATAACCTTTTTCTTTTCTAATTAATCTTGGGTTATATGTCATATTTGGTGTTAAGTAAACTGATGTATCATCTAAAAACCTGCTAACATTTAATTTTTTACAGTCTTCAAGTTTTATAAATGAATCATAGTTTTTTACATTAATAATTTCACCGTCATTATTGATATTTCTTGATTTTAAAACAGGTATTCACTTATCATTTTTTTCGCTGCTAATTAATGAATTTGTTACTTGGCGATCTCTAAACACATTAAAGACACCAAATTTCATTTTTGAGAAAATACTGTCAAAAAATTTGTCTCTATATATTACTCAATATGGCAAATTATTATCAAAAATATAATCACTTTTTTGTGATATTTGAATATTTTTTATTAATGATACTATTTTTGTTTCTTTACATTTTTTGTTTGTGTTAATAATTATATTAATTGTTTCAACTGATACGTCAGAAAAACCAAATTCTCCAAAATCAATAATATTTTCGATTCCAAAACTGTTTAACAAATAATTTCTTGTTTCAATATATTCAGGTGTATTTAGTAAATTCTTTGGCATAATTAAGGATACGTAGTCAGCTAGTAAAATAGATTTTTCTAAAATAAATTCAGCAAGGTTTGTTGATTTTTGATTTTTGTTATTTAGTAAATACTTTTTTCTTAAAGCTGGTTCAACTTTTGTAAATGGAGGGTTACCTACTATCAAATCAACTCTTGATTCTGGATTAAATAACATAAAATCACTGCAAATAAAATTTATTTCAAAATTGCTTGGAATATTTTCTGGTGAGAAAATAATTTTTAGTAATTCAATGATCTTCTCATCTATATCTATGGCAAAAATAGTCACTTTTTTATGATTTTGATATTTTTTTAATAAAAAAGGCAGGAAATTACCAATACCAACTGATGGTTCAATAATTTTTATGCATTCTTTTTCAAAAGTTGGCAAACTATCATATATTTTTTGAATAATGAATTTGTTTGTAAAATATGCTGAATTTTTTACTTTATTATTATTTGCTAACTCAATTATTTTCATTAATGTTGAAAGATTGTAATTTTTTTTATTTTTAATTACAAAATCTTTCAAATTTTTAAATTCATTTAATTCATTATCTTTAATTAATTTTTTAATTTCCCTAATCGAAAGACCTTTAACTAATAAAAAGTTTTTTATTTTATTTGCTATTTGTCTAAAAATAATTGTTGGAACTGCTTCACCTATGCTTTGTCTTATATTGAGTTCTTCTTTTTTTGATATTTTCTTTTTTTCTTCATATGAAAGAGAATTTAATTCATTTAATTCGATGTCAATTCATTTAAAATCATAAGGGATTGTCATCATTTTCATTAATTCGCGAATTGAAAAGACTCTGTTTTCACTTGGATGAATTGTGTTTTGGCTTGCTAATTGGTCACTTCTAGTATGGATGCAAGGGCCTACCTTATCAAAATATTGTCTTGTATATTTATTGCTATTTTTTTGTGTATTTGGGATTATTTTGCCATTTAATAATTTGTGTGGTCTTTTAAATGGATCTATATTGTCAAATGCACTTTCTCCTTGTTTAAGTTCACTAATTCACTCTTCCATGTTTTTTGGATATGTTCTAAAACTATGAAAAAAATCTTCTTGATCATATTCACCTCAGTTTAACTTTGTCAAATTACCGATTGTTTCAAAAAGTGTTTTTTCTTCCTTATAATCTGGGAATAGTTCAATAGGAGAAATTTCATCACATAGGCTTTTGTTAACACCAATAACAATTGTTCTATTGCGTGATGAATTGGAGCCATAATTTTTAAAATTAATAACTTCCTTGTGAATTGTGTACTCACAATTAAGCTCAAATTGTATAAATTCTCCAATTGCAACAATTTCATTAGAATTATTAATACAACCTGTTTTTCAAAAAGCAGGCACATTTTCAAATACAAAAAATCTTGGTTTAATTTCTTTAATTAAATTTACAGATTCTCTAATTAAACTATTGCGTTCTAAATCATTTTCACTCTTGCTATGATTAGCTACACTCATACCTTGGCAAGGTGGTGTTGCAATAACAACATCTATTTTATCGTTACCTATTTTTGATCATTTTTTAATTTCTTGATAAATTAAATCTTTTGTCTCTTGTCTTTTTATATCACCAACAATATATCCGCTTTCATATTTACATTTCTTGTTTAAACGTTGAATATTTAATCTTTTAGAAAGAACTTCATTTGTTGCTACACATTCAAATTGTTCTTGTTTAAAACCATAACAACCAACACCTGCTGATGAAAATAAACTAATATATGTTGGCTTATTATTTATCATTTTTTCTCCTTTGATAACAAATTTATTTAATTTTTAAATTGTTATTTTTATAATTAAACACTATTAATTTACCAAGTTTCTTAATTTCATTTGCTACTATTAAACCAAGTCCTAGCGGAAGTGATAAAGCTATTAATGTTGGGTGGTAAATATATTCAGAAGACATTCTAAATACAGACGCTAATTGTGGTATTATAACAACAATAAGCGAACAAATTGCAGAAAATAGTGCTGCAAGTCATACAATTCAATATTTCTTAAGCGAACTTACAAATATTGACTTATTACTCATTAAATTAATACTATTTAGTGAAGCTGCAAGTGCCATTGTAACAAAACATGTTGTAGAAGCAACACTAACAAGATCTAAATTATTTTTAAGTGCATACTCTGCACCTAATCAATAAGAAATAAGCGATAGTAGCGAAAGTATACAAGATTGTCAAATTAGATCAATACCCATACCACGAGCAAAAATACTTTCATTTTTTGAAAATGGTTGACGCTTCATAACATCTTTTCCGCTATCAACAAAACCAAGAGCAATAGCTGGTAAACCATGAGTTAGTAAATTAATCCAAAGTAGTTGACTAGCACCTAAAATATAAAAACCATCTTTATAATGTTGTCTATATGATAAATAAAAAGCAACCATTCCAATTAACATTACTAAAATTTCTGTTAGAGAACTAATTAATAAGTTTAAAATAACAGTTTTAATTTTGTCAAAAATCAATCGTCCATTTTTTACTGAATTAACAATTGTATTAAAATTATCATCAACTAAAATTAAATCAGCAGCTTGTTTTGAAACATCAGTTCCAACAATACCCATCGCACAACCGATATCGCTTGTTTTAAGTGCTGGTGCATCATTAACACCATCACCTGTCATAGCAACAACTTTTTGATGTGATTGTCAAGCTTGAACAATTCTTAACTTATCTTCTGGATTAACACGTGCATAAACTGAAATATTAGCAATTTTTTCTTCCAATTGACTTTGTGTTAAATTTGCTAAATCTTTTCCTTCAAGACATAAGTCACCGTCTTTAAAAATACCTAAATTTTGAGCAATAGCCTTAGCTGTATTAATTTGGTCGCCGGTAATCATAACTACTTTAATACCCGCATCTTGTGCTTGCTTAATCGAATTTGCAACTTCTACACGTGGTGGATCAATCATAGCTACAAGACCCACAAATTCTAAATCATTTTCATCATTAAAGTCTATTTTATAGTCTTTAACAACTTTTTTAGCAACAGCTAAAACACGATAAGCATTATTAGACCATTGTTGATTAATTTTGTTAATATCCTCAGTATCTAAATTATTACATCTTTCTAATAAAACCTCTGGTGCACCTTTAGTCACTAAAAGAAAATGATCATTTTCTTTAAATACAACAGAGTGCATTTTGCGATTTGAATCAAAAGGAATTGAAGTTAAAATTGGATATTCTTTAAGTAATTCTTCCTTTTTATATCCATATGAGTATGCATATCTTAAAAGTCCTGTTTCGGTAGGATCTCCTACTTCTTTTCACTTTCCGTCATCTTCAAGACTAATAAAAGCGTCATTGCATAATGTTAAATATTTTGCTAATGGTTTAAATACTTGTTCATCTCTTTGAGCACTTCAAAGTGTATTTAATCGATAAGCATCAACAACACTCATCTTATTTTCAGTTAATGTGCCTGTTTTATCACTACATATAATAGATGCTGAACCAAGTGTCTCGACTGCCAAGAGATTTTTAACTAAGGCTTTTTGCTTTGACATCTTGCTTACACCAATGGACAAAATTACAGTTGTAAAGGTAATTAAACCCTCAGGAATTGCAGCAACAGCTAGTGATATAGCTGTCACTAATGCGCTAGTATATGTTGATGAATTATTTCAAATTCCACTATGTACATTATTTAAAATTATTTGAAGTATAAAACTAATAAATAAAAGAATAATTCCGCCATATCCAAATCATTTACTTAATTTATTAAGTTTAATTTGCAATGGAGTTGTATTTTTATTTTGCACTTGAATCATTGAATTAATTTTGCCTATTTCAGTTTGTGCACCTGTGTATTCTACAACATATGTCGCTTTTCCGCCTGTTACATATGTACATGAATAAACCAAATGTTTGTTGTTGGCTAAAATCTTATCATCATTAGCACTTAAATTTGCACATTTTGAAACTGCAAAACTTTCTCCAGTTAGTGATGATTCTACAACTTCTAAATTAAATGAATCTATTAGACGTCCATCTGCATTAATTGTGTCTCCTGATGCCAAAATAACTAAATCACCAGGTACTAATAAATTTGCTGGAATTACTTGAGTTTTACCATCTCTAATAACTGTTGCATTAACTTGATTTATTTTTTCTAACGCTCGCACTGCTTGGTCGCTTTTAATTTCTTGATAAGCTCCTAGCATGCTATTTAGAACAATAACAAGCATAATTATTCCTGGTTCAACATATGAAACAATTAAGTCTCGCAATAGTTTGTGTCCTTGAACATGATCAACTATTGCTAATGTTAAGCTTATAATAGCAGCAATAATTAATAAAATGACCATAGGGTCACAAAATTGCTTAAAGAAAGCAGTAAAAACATTAAGTTTTTTTGATTTTAAAAGTGTGTTTTCACCATATTTTTCAAATCTTTCACTTACTTCTTTGCTACTTAGACCATTGTAATCTTTTTTATATTTTTTGGACATAAAGACCTCTTTTAATTCTTATAAAATTAACTTTTATTATAGTTAATAAATTATATTAATAAATAGTAAATGCAAAATAAAAAAATGGCGGAACTAATGGTTTTATTTTATTTTGTCCACCCTGTTTTTATCTTTTATTTTGTCCATTTTTAGGTTTCAATTATTATTTTAAAAAGGAGAATTTAAATTATGGAAAATCTTGTAATTAAAACCAGATTTCAAGCAGTTGATACAGGTAAAACAACTGATTATGAAGATAAAAAAATTTTAGATTTAAAAAAATTCAACAATATTGAAATAGACCAAATGCCGAAATATCAAAAATATTAGGAAAATTGGGTTGTAGAACATCAACAAAAACAATTAAAAGATATAGAAATCAAATATTGATTGCATCTACAAATAACCAAGATGCAATCAGTATATCACATGGTAATAAAAATAAACTTAGGGGTGTGAAAGTAAGTGATTCAGTTATTATTGATTTAACTAATAGATATTATGAATTAGTGGAACATATTGAGAAAATATCAAAAGGTGATCTTAGTGTAGCCTTGTTGCATTTTTACAATAATGAGCTTTACTAATGATGAAAAAAATTGTTGCCTTTCACTACCTTTTATAAAAGAATGCTTAGACTTGGTTATTGCAGTTCATATGCAACGAGAAAAGTAAAAAATGAGCTTAAGAGAAGAAGAATGTTTTTAGAAAACGGTCAAGATATTTCTAAAATCGAGGCACAGTTTATTAAAATTTATGAAAAAATTCTAAATAAAAATCCATTAAAAGGTGTTTACCAAAATAAAAGTTCTGACTATGATTTTGGGCAAATTATTGAAATTGATGCAACACCACTTCATCTTTTTGGAGAAAGTAAGAAGTACCATATTTATAATGTTGTTGATGCTAGCAACAAAAAGTTTGTTAGCAATCTGAATTGACATTGAGGAAACAACAATTGGATATCAAAATCTTCTAACACAATTATTTAAAAGGTATGGCATTCCACAAGTAATAATAACGGATAGAAGAAGAACTTTTTGAGGTTCAGATAGTACAAGAACAAATATGGAAGAAGCACTAAATGCAAGAGGAATTGAACTTATAACAAGCAAGCAATCCAAAGGCAAAACCAAATGTTGAAAGATCATTTTGAACATTGCAAAGATGAATAGGAACATTCTTTCATACAAACGGAATCAACTGTTTTGAAGACTTTTTGGGAAAAATTGAACTTTTAATTGATGAATACAACAAACAATTTAAAAAGGCCGAAGCAGTAAGTAAAAATCAAATGTTTTTAGAAAGCCAAATACTGAAATTTTTGAAGAAGAGATGAATCTTGTAATTAAAAGAAAAATAGTTAATCATACTGTGAGATATGACAACAAATATCTTGCTCCATTTGATAATAATGGCGCTAGGGTTTCTATGTTTGAAAGTGGAGAGGCAAAGTCTTATGGTAACTCCTGAAAATAAATTATTCTTTGTTGAGGGAAAAGAAAATATGAAGCCAGAGTACCGAAAGGAAACGAATTGAGTGCAATCGATGTATATGCAATATCAAAAATCTTGATCCACAACATCAAGGTGTAAGAGCCTACAATTAAAACCATGCTTCATAATAGAACATGAACATCCAGTACATTTGAAAAACTTGAAAATATATTTAAGAATTCTGCAAACCCAAACAATAAAGACATTGAATTTATTAAAAACTATTAAGTGAAAATCTTGAAAAGTTAAATGATATTACAAAAGAAATGAAGGAATTTATTGACGCTAATTACAAATCATTTAAGTAAGTTTTTCTTGTTTCTTCTTTTTAAAAAGAAGAAAGCCTGTCTTAGCAAGACAAAAAGAAGTTTTGCTTCTTAAGACCGACAGGTCTTAATAAGAGCCAACGGCTCAATACTTATTAAATAAGTTATTTTTTATTTCAATCAACAATTTATTTGTTGATTGAAGAATATTTAAAAAGAAATTAACAAATGATGTCAATCCCCAAAAGTTATGAAAAAACTTTAGGATTGAAGACAAAATGAATTAATTAAAAGCAACTTCTTAATGATGTTGTATGTTTTAATATGCAAAATTTTAAAAAATGTAATTTAACATTTAAAAATGCGGTAAACCTTAATGTTGTACACACAAAAACAAAAAATAACACATTTTTTTGCTGTTTTGATTAAAAAAATAGCCAAACTTTTATGTGTTTTGGCTATAATTTTTACAACCTTAAAAATTGGACAAAATAGAAGAAAATTATCAAAATGCAAAATAAAAAAATGGCGGAACAGAGAGGATTCGAACCTCCGCGGGTGTTGCCACCCCTACAGTCTTAGCAGGACCGCCTCTTCGACCGACTTGAGTACTGTTCCACAAATGCTTAATTATTATATAACAAAAGATATCATAATTAAACAAAAAGCAGGCTCTAGCCTGCAATTTTTTGAAAATTTAATTATTTATCATCATTTGCACTCAAAATTAGGTCAAAGTAGATTGGACAGTGGTCACTAATTGCACTTTTTATAAAACCAGCATCACCGCTTTTATATGTTTTGTTAATATATGTTTTTCATTCGTTTAATGTTGCATAGTTTTTTATATAACCATCATTAAAAACATTATATAAAGGATAGAATGATGCATTTTCATATTTTAAATTACTTTTGAAGAAGATTTTATCATAAGGTTCTGAGTATTCATTTCATTTCGCTTTAAGAGATGTTTTTGATTGCTCATCATCATTTAAAAGTGATTTGTAATATTGATCGCTTAGTATTTTGTCAAATGCTTTCCTTTGATTATTTAGTTTTATGTTGGTATCACCCATAAAAAATAAATCGTCATTTTCACCATCGTGTTTATCAAATCAATCCATAACATTTTTAAGGTTAAATGCTTCATCTGCTTCTTGAGTACCTTGTCCACTTATTTGTGAATCTGTCTCACTGTTATCTTTTTTTGCACCTGGACTGTCAAAGTGATCAATAACAAATGTAAAATTATTTTTAATTTGACCTTTTGTTCTAAATTTAACACCCATTGGTGGCCGGACATATCCAATACTACCATCGGTTTCATTTCCAACAAATGTGCTGTTATCATAACCTAATCAATTTTTGCCATTATCAAATTTTTCAACTTCTAAAATATTCTTTTTATATAAAAATGCAGGACATTCATGTTGCTTAGAATTACTTTCTAGTCTCAAATTATGAATTGATGAATTAGAAGCAATAACTTCTCAATTATTATTACCAGTAAATGTTTTTAAATATTCACAAAATGATTGAGCACTTGCTTCTGTTTTATTTTCAATAATGCCAATTAAATCTAGATTTAATTTATCGATTATACTTGCCAAAGCATATTTTTTAAAAACAGCTGACTTTTGAGATAGATTAAGAACATTTCACATTCCAATTCGAATCTTAGAACTTGCTAATGTTGGCGAAACAGAAGGTATAGTTGATGTTTTAAAGCCTTCTATTTCATAAACATATTCATCACTAATTATGTTTTCTTTATTAGATATTTGATAATAAGCTTTTAATGTTGTTTCAGTATGTTCGAGATTCGTGTAATTAATTTTGTACTTTGTATCATCCAAATCAAAAACTTTTAGTTGACTATATTCATTTATTTCACTACTTAAAATATTTGCTTTATTATCAACATCAAAACTAATTCCTTCTGCAATTTTATCTAAATCTTCTTTTGTTTCACCATTTGTATTGTGATTAGTTTTAAATCCACTTAATGTATATGTTCAATTGTTACTTTCAAGTTTAGTTCTTTTATCCTTGAGTATAAACGTGATTCTAATTTCATTAGTGTTTTTTGTTCATTTTTTGAAAACAACATCATACTTATTTTTATTATAACCACTATAAAACAGCTCATTTTGTGAAATGTCACTAATATATTTGTCCCAAATATTATCAATTGTAATTTTTACATTTCTAACATCATTATTTAATTGTTTGATAATTTCTTGTTGTTTTAATTTGTCTGACTTAAAACCACTAAATGTTACAGTTTTGTGCTTACTTGTAACTAATGGTGTTAAATTTTTTAATACAAATTTTACAGATATATTCCCCTCTAGTTCATCTCTAGAAATTGATTCTATTTCAACAGAATAGTTGGAATTATTATAAAATTTTAATTCATTTTTAATAGATTCGTTGTTTAAATTGTTAACATCAATTTGAGATTTAGCACTTGCATCTAGATTATTTTTTTCTCACAAAACTTTAACTTTTTCAATAGTTGAATCTAAATCATTTTTTATTTCTTTTTTTATTTTATTATCATCATCTGTATTAAAAATACATTGAGTGGATAAAAAAGGCAAGGACAATAAAGAAAAAGTCCCTCCCTTCATAAAAAACAAGAGTTTATTTTTCTTCATGACCTTCACCTTATTTAAACCTTATGTATTAAAATTATACCAAAATTAGATTTCTTTGTTTTTTTGCTTGATAAATTCCTTAATTTGCTCAGCTATTTGAGGTTCTTCCAATGCATAATCAATGTTTGCCTTAACAAATCCTTCCATTGAACCAAGATCATATCTTGTACCTTCAAATTCATAAGCATATATTTTTTGATTATACTTTCTCATTAATTCATCAAAAGCATCAACGACCTGAATTTCATTCTTGCCATCATATTCAATTTTTGATAAAATTTCTAGTATTTCGTAGTTAAATACATAACGACCTAAAATTGCTTTGTTTGATGGTGCTTTTTCAGGACTTGGTTTTTCAACTGCTCCATCAATTTCAAAGTATTTGTTATCTTTTTCCTTACTATTTATTGGATTAACAATACCATACTTGTTTATATATTCTCTATCAACAGATTGAACGCCAATAACATTTGCACCTGTTTGATTATAGAAGTTAATAAGTTGTTTAATTGCAGGTGTCTTAGCTTTAATTAAATCATCACCAAGAATAATTGCAAAAGGTTCATTGTCAAGAAATTCCTTACATGTTGCTAATGCATGACCTAAACCATGTTGCTCTTTTTGAATAACCTTAGTAATATAGTTTGATCGGTTAGTTTTTTTAACCTTTGCTAATATATCTTTTTTGCCTTTTAAGATTAGTTCTGTTTGCAAATCTTGATCAACGCGAAAAAAGTTTAATAAATCAACTTTTCTATCACTTAATACAATGAGTATTTCTTCAATTCCTGACTCTAACGCTTCATCAACTAGCCTGTCAATAACAGGTGTATCTAAAATAGGTACTAATTCTTTGTGAATAATTTTTGTCATTGGTAAGAATCTTGTACCTCAACCAGCAGCAGGAATAATTAGTTTTTTAATTTTTTTAATTTCGCTTTTGTTTGATTTCATGCATTTATTATACTATAAACAATACTCACTAAATAGATTTATGAAATATGCAAAATAAAATAGACAACCTACACGTTGTCTATTGGTGTACAAAACATTTGGCGATCTTAAAGGGATTCGAACCCTTAACCTTTGGGGCCGAAACCCAAAACTCTTTCCGTTGAGCTATAAGATCAAACTAAAGCAATTATATTACTTTTACGTCAAAAAATAAAAAAACTTCGCAAAACGAAGTGCATATAAAATGATATGGTGGCTCCGGCAGGAATCGAACCAGCGACACACGGATCTTCAGTCCGTTGCTCTACCAACTGAGCTACAGAGCCATAATGGCGGTCCAGACGGGAATTGAACCCGCGATCTCCTCCGTGACAGGGAGGCGTATTAAACCACTTTACCACTGGACCATTTGGTGGCGGAGGCTGGACTCGAACCAGCGGCCTCGAGGTTATGAGCCTCGCGAGATACCAAACTTCTCCACTCCGCGATGTGATAGTTTTTTTTATTTTGGTGTTCAATAAATGAACAAATGGCGGGTGATGAGGGATTCGAACCCCCGCGGGCCGTGAAGCCCCTGCTAGTTTTCAAGACTAGTCCCTTCAGCCAGGCTTGGGTAATCACCCATGGTGGACCCAACTGGATTCGAACCAGTAACCAACCGGTTATGAGCCGGTTGCTCTGCCGTTGAGCTATAGGTCCAAAGCAGTTAGGATTTCTCCATATAATGGTAGCGTCGATGAGATTCGAACTCATGACCTTCCGGGTATGAACCGGATGCTCTAACCAACTGAGCTACAACGCCATATAATGGTGGAGGATATGGGATTCGAACCCACCACCCCTTGCGTGCAAGGCAAGTGCTCTAGCCAAATGAGCTAATCCCCCACATGGTGAAGAAGACAGGATTTGAACCTGCGACCACTACGTCCCAAACGTAGCGCTCTGCCAAACTGAGCTACTTCTCCAATGAATGAATAAGTTGCTAATTTTGATATAAAAAGCATATATATTATATACTAATTTAACTTTTTATAACATAATTATTTTATTTTTTTGTCTTAATTCTTTTTGACCAAAAGTGCTGTTTTATAGTGTTTTTGGAAAAAATATATTTTATGATACATCGTTTTTCAAATAATAAGTAATAAAATGTGAAAAAGTAAATTTTCTTTTTTAAATGTAATATTTAATTATTTTATTAATTTAAAATGTTTGTTAAAATATTATTAATATTTTATAAGGAATTCAAAATGAAATTTAAAATTGATACACATAAAATTGATTTATTAAAAAAAGAAAATCAAGATGACTACTTTTATATAAATTCAAACACTCTCAAAAAATATAAAAATGGAAAACTAATAAGTTTTTATGATGATTCAGATAAATATAATTTCTTAATTTTTGAAATTATTGAAATAATCGATGTTGAGTATAATAACATTAATGAAAGTAATATTCTTTACAACGATCATAAAAGTCATTGTTGATTTAGATTAAAACTAAAACGACATTATTTTGAACTTTCAATGGTAGATAATTTTGTTTTCGATATGGATGGCACACTATTAAATGATAAAAAGCTTATTTTAGATGAAAATATTAAATCACTAAATGAACTTAAAAGTATGGGTAAGAATATAATTGTGGCAACTGGTAGACCACTTTTTACTTTAAATCATATTGACGAAGTACCAACTGATTTTCCAATAATTTGTGCAAATGGTGCATTAATTTACAATAAGGATAGAAGTTTATTAAAATCATTTAAAATTGATAAAAATGAATGCAGGAAAATATATCAATATTTAAAAGAACATGATATGGAATTCTTAATGTATACTCCTGACTATGTTTTAGGTTGCAAGAATAATAGTTGTAAATACATTGAGCTTCGAAATTATGTAAGTACAATTGGTAAAAATTATATGGATGGAGATTTCTTAAATGAACTTGATAAATATGATATATGTAAATTTTTAATTCATATGCCCTGCACAACTGAAGAAAAATTAAAAAATCTTAAAGAATATTTAAAACAATTTAATGTTTATTTAGTTAGATCTCAATCAACATTTGCTGATATTATGAGAAAAGATGCAACAAAAGGAGAAGCTGTTAAGTTTCTAGCAAATAAATATAATTTAGATTTAAATAGAACAATTTGCTTTGGAGATGCTGAAAACGATACAAGTATGTTTTCAATATCCAAATATTCAGCAAGCCCAGCAAGTGGTAATATTAATGCTAAAAGCAAATCACTATTAAGAGCCAGAAATCATAAAGTTCCTTGGCTAAGTGAATTCATTGAACAATTTAAAAAATAAATAGTTTTTATGGCTATTTATTTTTTATCCAATCTTTCACAAATAGATGTTAGTAGGTGTAAAAAAATGAAATAAAAATGTCACTTTGTGACACATATTCTTTGAAAACTGAATAGTAATAATAATTCATTGAAATGTCTTAAATATACACTTCTACTTTTAAATCAATCGATTTATTAGTATTGGTCAGCTCAACGTATTACTACGCTTACACCTCCAACCTATCAACCTCATAGTCTATAAGGAATCTCAAGGGAATACTTATCTCTGAGGAGGCTTCCCACTTAGATGCTTTCAGCGGTTATCCTTTCCGTACTTAGCTACCCAGCTATGCTCCTGGCGGAACAACTGGAACACCAGTGGTACGTCCACTCCGGTCCTCTCGTACTAAGAGCGGCTCTCATCAATATTCCAACGCCCACATCAGATAGGGACCAAACTGTCTCACGACGTTTTGAACCCAGGCTCGCGTACCGCTTTAATGGGCGAACAGCCCAACCCTGAACCGACTCCAGCTCCAGGATGCGATGAGCCGACATCGAGGTGCCAAACCTTGCCGTCGATGTGATCTCTTGGGCAAGATAAGCCTGTTATCCCAGGGTAACTTTTATCCGTTGAGCGACTGCCATTCCACAATGTACAGCCGGATCACTAAGTCCTGCTTTCGCACCTGCTCGACTTGTAAGTCTCGCAGTCAAGCACACTTCTACCTTTGCGCTCTACATACGGTTTCTGACCGTACTGAGTGTACCTTTGAACGCCTCCGTTACTCTTTAGGAGGCGACCGCCCCAGTCAAACTACCCGTCACGCACTGTCCACCCGCCAGTAAAGGGCGGCATGTTAGAAACTCAATATACCAAGGGTGGTATTTCAAGGATGACTCCACAAGGACTAGCGTCCTCGCTTCAAAGTCTCCCACCTATCCTACACATGTTAGACCAAGTTCCAATACGAAACCATAGTAAGGCTCCATGGGGTCTTTTCGTCTTGATGCGGCATGCCAGCGTTTTCACTGGGACTATAATTTCACCGAGTCCAGTGTTGAGACAGTTGAGAGATCATTGCGCCTTTCGTGCAGGTCAGTATTTAGCCGACAAGGAATTTCGCTACCTTAGGACCGTTATAGTTACGGTCGCCGTTCACCGGGCTTCATTTCAACGCTTCGCGTAGAACTAACGCATCCACTTAACCTTCGGGCACTGGGCAGGCTTCACCCCTATACATCACCTTGCGGTTTAGCAGAGAGCTGTGTTTTTGATAAACAGTTGCGCCTCATAATTTACTGTGGCCTAAGTGTTACCTTAGGCGCCCTTCTTGCGAACTTACGGGGTCATTTTGCAGAGTTCCTTAACACTAGTTTTCTCGCTCGCCTTAGAATACTCATCTAGGGGACGTGTGTCCGTTCTCGGTACAGGTTTCCATAATATTAAGTTTAGAAGCTTTCTTGGAAGCATGGAATCATTTAGTTTAGTTGCCCTGTGCATCACGCCTTCCGGTTATAGACTGCGGATTTGCCTACAGTCACCAGTCAACGCTTACCCCACAATCCAGTAAGTGGTAAAATTATCCTTCTCCGTCACTCCATCACTATTATAGAAAGTACAGGAATATTAACCTGTTGTCCATCGGCTACGCTTTTCAGCCTCGTCTTAGGTCCTGACTAACCCTGGGTGGACGAACCTTGCCCAGGAAACCTTCCCCAATAGGCGTCGTAGATTCTCACTACGAATCGTTACTCATACCGGCATTCTCACTTCCTAGCGCTCCACCAGTCCTCTCGGTCTGACTTCATTGCCCTAGGAACGCTCCTCTAACGTACAGATGTACCCGCGGCTTCGGTATCGTGTTTTAGTCCCGTTAAATTGTTGGCGCAAGGTCTCTTGACTAGTGAGCTATTACGCACTCTTTAAAAGATGGCTGCTTCTGAGCCAACTTCCTAGTTGTTTATGAAACCTCACAACCTTTCTCACTTAACACGATTTTGGGACCTTAGCCGGCGATCTGGGTTGTTGCCCTCGCGAGCCGGGACGTTAGCACCCCGGTTCCGACTGCATAGTAATACATAATGGTATTCGGAGTTTGATTATAGTCAGTACAGCTAGGCGCCGCCATTCCATATTCAGTGCTCTACCACCATTACTTAACACTACACGCTAGCCCTAAAGCTATTTCGAGGAGAACCAGCTATCTCCAAGTTCGATTGGAATTTCTCCGCTATTCACAAGTCATCCGGGCACTTTTCAGCGTACTACGGTTCGGCCCTCCGCTTGGGGTTAGCCAAGTTTCAGCCTGCTCATGAATAGATCACATGGTTTCGGGTATATAACAACATACTAATTCGCCCTATTAAGACTCGATTTCTCTACGGCTCCGCTTTTTTCTGCTTAACCTCGCATGCTGTCATAACTCGCCGGTCCATACTGCAAGATGTACGCCATCACCCATAAACGGGCTCTGACTAATTGTAAGTAAGTGGTTTCAGAATCTATTTCACTCCCCTCTTGGGGTTCTTTTCACCTTTCCCTCACGGTACTAGTTCACTATCGGTGTCTGATTAGTATTTAGCCTTACCGGGTGGTCCCGGCAGATTCAGACAGGGTTCCACGTGCCCCGCCCTACTCAGGATACGATCAGAAGATTTAATAATTTCACATACGGGGGTATCACCCTCTGTGCCGCTTCTTCCCAAAAGCTTCTGCTATCATTAAATTTTGTAACTTCATGTAGATCGTCCTACAACCCCCATTGCTGGGTTTGGGCTCTTTCTCGTTCGCTCGCCGCTACTAAAGAAATCATTGTTTATTTTCTCTTCCTCTTGCTACTAAGATGTTTCAGTTCACAAGGTGTCTCGCTCAAGTTTCTATGTATTCAAAACATGGCAACTAGGCATTACCCTAGCTAGGTTTCCCCATTCGGAAATCCCCGTTTCATAGCATATTTCCGGCTCCACGAGGCTTATCGCAGGTAATCACGTCCTTCATCGACTTTCAGACCCAAGGCATCCACCACAAACTCTTCCTTATTTAAAAGTATTTTCCTATTGTTATAGTTTGTTATGATGTGTATTTTAAGACATTTCAATGAATCATAATAATATGATTTTTTCTCGATGAAATCAAAACAAATTAACCATTTAATTTAATTTTGATGTCGTTGTAAATATCAAAAAATTTACTATTCAGTTTTCAAAGAACATTAGAGAGAAAAAATATTGTTCTCTCAAAACTAGATATAAAGCTTTAGACCCAAAAAAAGCCACATAACAAAAATATATAAATAGGTCTAGTGAAATAAGGTTAATAACACTACAAAGTGTTTTTGTACTCCGTAGAAAGGAGGTGATCCATCCCCACGTTCTCGTAGGGATACCTTGTTACGACTTAACCCCAGTCACCAGTCCTGCCTTAGGCAGTTTGTTTATAAACCGACTTCGGGCATTACCAGCTCCCATGGTTTGACGGGCGGTGTGTACAAGACCCGAGAACGTATTCACCGTAGCGTAGCTGATCTACGATTACTAGCGATTCCGACTTCATGTAGTCGAGTTGCAGACTACAATCCGAACTGAGACCGGTTTTTTGAGGTTTGCTCCATGTCACCACTTCGCTTCTCTTTGTACCGGCCATTGTAGCACGTGTGTTGCCCCACTCGTAAGAGGCATGATGATTTGACGTCATCCCCACCTTCCTCCCGATTACTCGGGCAGTCTCCTTAGAGTCCTCAACTAAATGGTAGTAACTAAGGATAAGGGTTGCGCTCGTTGCAGGACTTAACCGAACATCTCACGACACGAGCTGACGACAACCATGCACCATCTGTCATTCTGTTAACCTCCACTATGTCTCCATAGCTTTGCAGAAGATGTCAAGAGTGGGTAAGGTTCTACGCGTATCTTCAAATTAAACCACATGCTCCACCGCTTGTGCGGATCCCCGTCAATTCCTTTAAGTTTTATTCTTGCGAACGTACTACTCAGGCGGATCATTTAATGCGTTAGCTGCGCCGATGAGTTCCCCATCAGCTAATGATCATCGTTTAGGGCGTGGACTACCAGGGTATCTAATCCTGTTTGCTCCCCACGCTTTCGTCTCTCAGTGTCAGTATATGTCCAGTTAGCTGCCTTCGCCATATTGGTGTTCTTCCTTATATCTACGCATTTCACCGCTTCACAAGGAATTCCGCTAACCTCTACACAACTCTAGTCTGCCAGTATCCAACGCGTTTTGGGGTTGAGCCCCAAAATTTAACGCCAGACTTAACAAACAACCTACAGACGCTTTACGCCCAATAATTCCGGATAACGCTTGCAACCTATGTATTACCGCGGCTGCTGGCACATAGTTAGCCGTTGCTTTCTAATAAGGTACCGTCAAAACAAAATCATTTCCTATTCTGTCTTTTCTTCCCTCACCACAGAAGTTTACAATCCATAGGACCTTCATCCTTCACGCTGTGTCGCTCCATCAGGCTTTCGCCCATTGTGGAATATTCCCTACTGCTGCCTCCCGTAGGAGTCTGGGCCGTATCTCAGTCCCAGTGTGGCGGTTCAGTCTCTCAACCCCGCTAAACATCATCGCCTTGGTGGGCCGTTACCTCACCAACTAGCTAATGTTACGCACCCCGATCCTTCAGCGAAGCAAACGCTTCTTTTACGTAATCTTCATGCGAAAATTACGAGTATTTGGAATTATCGACTGTTTCCAGTCGCTATGCCAAACTGAAGGGTACGTTGAGCACGTGTTACTCACCCATTCGCCGCTAAGGTATTGCTACCTTCGCTCGACATGCATGTATTAGGCACACAGCCAGCGTTCATCCTGAGCCAGGATCAAACTCTCGAAAAAATTGACTGTCATGTTTATATATCTAGTTTTCAAAGAACAATTTTAGTGCATTAATTTACAAATGCTTTAATATGATAACACATAAGTGATTAATTTCAAAATATTTTTTTAATTTTTTTATATATTGAGAATTTTTTCATAAATTTTCTCTTTTTTTAGGTTTTTTCTAAGTTAAAAAATAAAAAAAGCAGGTTATTCTCCTACTTTTTTAGATTATTAGTAATAGAAAATACTTTTTTATAGACTAACAAAAGTTAGGTTGCAAACTATAATAAAGTAACTTTTCCACCTTTTGCTTCAATTGCTTCGATTGCACTTTTTGAAGCTGCATGAAGATTAACTTTGAATTTTTTGGTTACTTGACCGTTTCCTAATAATTTAACAGGCATTTGTCTTTTAATCAAGTTAGCTTTAAATAATGATTCTAAATCGATTGTATCATTTGATTTGAAATTGTTTTCTAAATCAATTAAATTAACTATTTGGTATTCGATATGATTAACATTTGTAAAACCACGTTTTCCAATACGACGGAATCAAGGTGTTTGACCACCTTCAAATCCTAATCTGTGACCTTTACGTTTATTTTGTCCACTTTGACCTTTACCAGCTTGTTTACCTTTTCCAGCAGCATGTCCACGACCAACGCGATGTTTTTCTACACGTGAACCAGGAGTAGGTTTTAATGATTGTAATGTTGAGTTCATTTTAGTCCTTTCTTTATATAAATAATTTTTTATTTAGTCTAGATTAATTAGGCTAAAAGTTCCTTAACATCTTTACCACGAATGTCAGCTATTTGTTCAGGTGTTCTTAGTAATTGAAGAGCCTTTAGAGTTGCTCTAACAATGTTAGCCTTTGAACGTGAGCTGTATGTTTTTGTGTAAATATCTGTGTAACCAGCAAGTTCAACAACCGCTCTAACTGTACCACTAGCAACAATACCCTTACCTTTTGTAGCAGGCTTAAGCATAACTCTTGAAGCTAAAAATTTAGCTTGTACTTCGTGAGGTACTGTGATTTTGTTTTGAATTGGAACTGTAATAAGGTGATTTTTTGCATCTTTAACTGCTTTCTTGATCGAATCTGGAACCTCATTGGCCTTTCCATGTCCAAATCCAACACGTCCTTTTTTATCACCAACAACTACAAAGGCTGCAAATGAGAAACGACGTCCACCTTTAACAACTTTTGTTACACGCGAGATATTAACAACTTTTTCACTGAATTCATTATCAACTGCGTCAAAGTGACTACGACGATCACGACGAGCATTCTTGTCGCTTTTTGCATGTGAACGTGGATTTTGAGAAGATGATTTTTGACCTAAAGGTCTTTTTTCTCAAATTTGTTTTTTATCTTTATTATCAAATTTTGCCTTAGGAGCTACTACTTCTTTAGTACCTTGTCCATTAGTTTCTTTAGGTTGTTGAGAAACAACTTTCTTTACTTCTGCTTCTGCCATAATTAGAATTTAACTCCTTTAGCTGTATTTCTTACACCTTCTGCGAAGGCCTTAACACGTCCATGATAAATGTAACCTGAACGATCGAATACTATTTCTTTTAATTTAAGAGCAACAATTTTGGTTCCCATTTCTTCACCAGCCTTTGTTGCTGAAGTAATATTTCCGTGATATTTGCCTTTTGCTTTAGGATCAAGTGTTGAAACACTTGCTAAAGTGTGGCCTGTAGTATCGTCAATTAATTGTGCATAAAAGTTTGTATGAGATTTAAAAACACAAAGACGCGGTTTAGTAGCAGTGCCTGAAATACTTTGACGTTCACGTAAGTGTTTAACTTGGCGTGCTTGATTACGAGATAATGTAGCCATAATATTTTCTTCCTTTCAACTAAACTACTATTTAGAAGCAGTTTTTCCTTCTTTAATACGAATGTATTCGCCTTTGTATGAAATCCCTTTACCTGAATATGAATTAGGACGACGAACGTCATGCACAACTGCAGCAAATTGACCAACTTTTTCTTTACTAATACCACTAATTATTATTTCAAGAGGTTTTGGAACATCAACTTTAATTCCTTCAGGAATTTCAAGATTTACAAGATGGCTGTAACCAACTGCAAGTTCAAGAACATTACCCTTAAGAGCAGCTTTGTAACCAACACCTTTGATTGTTAATTCTTTTTTGAAACCTTTTGAAACACCTTCAAGCATACCATCGATTAATGCATTTGTTGTACCGTGTAATTGTTTTGTGTGTTTTTCTTCATTAGCACGGATTGTTGTAACTTGACTATTTTCAATTTTGATAGCAATAAGTGGGTCAAATGATTTTTCTAATTGACCTAATTGACCTTTAACACTTAATGTGGTGCCATTTAATGTGACTTCAACACCAGCAGGGATATTTAATACTCTATTTCCAACACGAGACATAGACTACCCCCTATCAAATGTAGGCAATGATTTCACCACCTACATTTTCCTTACGAGCTTGTTTTTCAGTCATCATTCCTTTTGAAGTTGAAATGATAGCTGTACCATAACCTGATAAAACAGTAGGTAACTTGTCAGCTGAAGTATAAACCTTAAGACCTGGTTTTGAAACACGCTTAAAGTCAACAATAGCACCTTGGTTATTTTTGTATTTTAATGTAACTTCAAGTACTTTGTCTTTTCCTTCACCTTTAGCAACATAGTTTGTAATGTAACCTTCATTTTGAAGAATATCTAGAATTTTAGCTTTTTTATTTGAAAAAGGAATAGCTACAGTTTTAAATTTACGTTGATTAGCGTTTTTGATTCTAACAATCATATCTGAAATTGGATCTGTTATAAACATGATTATCAACTCGCTTTCTTCATGCCAGGAATTTTTCCTTCATGAGCTAAATTACGGAAACAAATACGGCAGATTTTATATTTTCTTAAAACTGCATGTGGACGACCACATAATTCACAACGTGTGTAAGCACGTGTTGAGAATTTTGGGTGTTTCTTTTGTTTTGCTTTTAACGAAACTTTAGCCATATTATCTTTCTCCTTTAACAAATGGAATGCCGATTAATTCTAATAAACTTCTAGCTTCTTCATCTTTATTTGTACTTGTGATTAATTGAACATCAAGACCTTTGATACGACGAATTTTATCAAAGTCAATTTCTGGGAAAATAATTTCTTCTTTAACGCCTAATGAGTAGTTTCCCCTACCATCAAATGCTTTAGGATTTGCACCACGGAAATCACGAATACGTGGCATTGCAACATTGATTAATTTTTCTAAAAAGTCTCACATACGATCACGACGTAACGTAACTTTACCACCCATAGCCATACCTTCACGAAGTTTTCATGAAGCGTTTGACTTTTTAGCACGAGTTTGGAATGGTTTTTGTCCTGAAATTTGAGTTAATTCGTTAAGAACTTCTTCAATTGCTTTAGAGTTTGTTACTTCTTTACCTGCTGTCATATTTAAAACGATTTTTTCCAAACGAGGCACTTGCATTACTGATGAATAGTTGTATTTTTTCATCAATGCAGGTACTACTGTTTTTGTATAGTAAGTTTTTAAATTCATTATTTAATTTCCTTCTTAGTTTTACGAGCAATTCTAACTTTAGTTTTGCCACTAACTTTAAAACCTATTTTTGAATATTGAGCAGATGAACTTTTGCTTGCTTTTTTAGTAACAATTGCAAGATTTGAAATATGAATAGGAGCTTCCATGTTCTTAATTGAACCTTCAGTATTACTTTGGCTTGGTTTAACGTGTTTGGTTACTACATTTATATCTTTTACATAAGCACGGTTAGTTTTAAAATCTGTTCTAATGATACGACCTATTTTACCTTTATTGCTTCCTGCAATAACGATAACTTCGTCATTTTTCTTTAGTTTTAATTTCATATATACCTACTTTACATATTAAAGAACTTCAGGAGCTAATGAAACTACTTTTAAATAACCACGATCACGTAATTCACGAGCAACTGGTCCAAACACACGAGTACCTCTCATTGAGCCATCATCTTTAATTAACACAACTGCATTATCATCAAAACGAATATGTGTACCGTTTTCACGTTTAATTCCATAAACGCTTCTAACAATAACGCCTTTAACTACTTGTCCTTCTTTTACAATACCATTTGGTAGAGCTTTTTTAACTGAACATACAATAACATCACCGATGTTTGCAGTTTTCTTTCTACTCCCACCTAAAACTTTGATTACACCAACTTCTTTTGCTCCAGAGTTATCTGCAACATTTAATTTTGAAAGTGCTATAACCATTATTTTTCTCCTTCAACAGCATGTTGTTTAATTTCAACAAGACGAAAGTGCTTAGTTTTTGAAAGAGGACGTGTTTCCATAATTGTAACTAGGTCATTAACCTTAGCTAAGTTTTTTTCATCATGAACTGCGAAACGTTTAATAACCTTAAAACGTTTTGAGTAAAGACTATGAGCTTTATAACTTTCAACTTCAACAATGATTGTTTTATCACCACGTGCTGAAGCAACACGACCTTGAAGGGTCTTACGTGAACTTCTTTCCATTATTTAGCTTCTCCTTTTGTTTCGTTAATTTTCAATATTGTTAACACTCTTGCAATATCACGACGTACTTCTCTAATTTTATGACTGTGGTCTAATACACCAGTTTTGTTTTGGAAACGATAGATAAATAATTGTGCTTTTAGATCTTCAAGTAATTTACGGAGTTCAGCATTTGATTTAACTTTTATGTCTTTGTAAAGCATTATTGTTGACCTCCTTGTTCTTCTTTAGCTACTATTCTTCAACTTACAGGAAGTTTATGACCACCTAGTCGTAAAGCTTCTCTTGCAATTTCTTCACTAACACCTGAAACTTCAAACATCATTGTGTTAACTTTAACAGGTGTATATCATTTTTCAGGACTACCTTTACCAGAACCCATACGAACACCAATAGGTTTTGATGTTTTTGAGAAGTGAGGGAAGATTCTAATAAAAACATGACCTTCACGACCCATACGACGAGTAATAGCAATACGAGCACTTTCAATTTGACGTGCATCGACTCAAGCTGATGTTACAGCTTGTAAACCGAATTCGCCATAAGAAACTTTGTTTCCTTTAAAAGCTTTACGCTTATCATGGCGAACTAAAAATGGTTTTCTATATTTAGTTCTTTTTGGTTGAAGCATCTTTTGACCCTCCTTCCAAAATTTCACCTTTTGAAATTCAAACTTTGACACCAATTACACCATATGTTGTATGTGCATTTGCATGAGCATAATCAACATCTTGTCTTAGTGTGTGAAGTCTCATTTCTCCACGTGAATATCCTTCTGTTCTAGCCATATCAACACCATTAAGACGGCCTGAAACAGCAGTTTTAATACCTTTAGCACCCGCTTTTAAAGCATCATTAATTATTAATTTTTGTGCAATACGGAAACTTTCGCGATTTTCTAGTTTAATTGCAATAGCTTCAGCAGCTAAACGTGCATTAAGTTCAGGATTTTTGAGTAAAACAACTTGTAAATTAATATCAAGATTTTTGTTTTTTAAATATTTGTGTAAATCAACATTAACTTTGTCGATTGTACTTCCACCTTCACTAACCAATTTATTTGGTGTAGCTGAGTGAATGAAAACTGTTATTTTATTGGCTTGATTTCTTTTAATTTCAACTTTTCCAATTTGATATTTACGTACTAACTTATCAAAGAATTTGTAGATTTTAGCATCTTGTACTAAAAAATTTCCATAGTTTGCTTTTTCAGCAAATCATGATGAATTAAGATTTTTTGTAATTCCGTAACGGAATCCATTTGGATTAACTTTTTGTCCCATAATTTTCTACTTTCTTTCTTCTAATGTAACTGATAAGTGAGATGTACGTTTTAAAATTGAATAAGCCGTTCCTCTTGAGTGAGGTTGGTATCTTTTAAGTGTTGGTCCTTCATTTACTAAGATTTCTTTAACAAATAATTTAGATGCATCCATTCCATGGTTGTTTGTAGCATTAGCAATTGCTGAGTTAATAAGTTTAATAAATAATTCTGATGATTTCTTGTTTGTATTTCTTAAAATACCAAGAGCTTCACGCACGTCTTTGTTTCTAACTAAGTCAGCAACTAAACGTGCTTTACGAGCGCTAACACGTTGAACCTTAACATGTGCTTTTGCTTGTTGAAATGCTGTATTTTCCATAATTATTTCTTACCTTTGTCAGCACCATGACCTGAGAATGTTCTTGTAGGTACAAATTCACCTAACTTGTGACCAACCATGTCATCTGTTACGTAAACATCAATAAATTGCTTGCCGTTGTGTACTTGGAATGTTAAACCAATGAAACTTGGAAAGATTGTTGAACGTCTTGATCAAGTTTTAATTGGTTTTTTAGGTGCTTTACCTTCAACAATAGCATCTACTTTTTTAAGTAAATGTTCATCTGCAAAAGGTCCTTTTTTAAGACTGCGAGCCATTATTTAGCATCCTTTCTTCTTCTTATAATAAGTTTGTTTGAAGATTTCTTAGTTTTTCTTGTTTTAACACCAAGAGCTTTCTTACCTCAAGGAGTAAGAGGAGCTTTACGACCAACTGGTTGCTTACCTTCACCACCACCATGTGGGTGATCAACTGGGTTCATAACTGAACCACGAACAGTTGGACGAACACCCATGTGACGGTTTCTACCAGCTTTTCCTAAATCAACCAATAAATGTTCCCCGTTACCTACTGTACCAATTGTGGCACGGCAACGTGCTAAGATACGACGCATTTCACCGCTTTTTAGACGTAAAATTACATATTTACCATCGTCATCTTTACCAAGAATTTGAGCAGATGTACCTGCTGATCTAGCAATAATACCGCCACCACCTGGTTGCATTTCAATGTTGTGTACAAATGTACCCTCTGGAATGTTTGCTAGTGGTAATGCATTACCTACTAAAATATCAGCATTTTCACCTGAAATAACAGTTTGCCCTACTTTAATACCTTCGGGCGCTAAAATATATTTCTTTACTCCATCAGCATAAGCTAATAAACAAATATTAGCTGAACGGTTAGGATCGTATTCAATTGTCTTAACCACTGCTGGAATATTGTCTTTAATACGTTTGAAGTCGATTAATCTATAAAATCTCTTTACACGACCACCTTTGTGACGCACTGTAATCTTACCTTGGTTATTACGACCGGCACTATATTTTAATAGTGTAAGTAATGATTTTTCAGGAGCGTGTCCACTAAGATTTTCGCTGTAATGTAGAGATGACATATTACGACGACCATTCGTAGTTGGCTTGTAATGTTTAATTGCCATTTCTAATTTTCTCCTTGCTTAAAAATAGTTGAGGAAATTTTCTTTTAAGCAAAATTAAATCCTCTAATAATTATTTTGTACTCTTCTTAGTACTTGCTTTTTTAGTAGCAGACTTAGAAGTTGTTGATTTTGTAGTTTTTTCAACTTTTGCTTTTTTAGCAGCAAGTTTTTTAGCAATTTCAGCTTCTTTTGCCTCTGCTTGTTTCTTGCTTTCAACTTTTTGAGCTTTAACCTTAGCTTCTTTTTTAGCATCTTGTGCTTCTGCTTCATTTGGATAGTAGACAATTTTGTCACCATCTGCTAAAGTAATCATAGCTTTTTTGTAACGATTTGTAAAACCATTAAATCGGCCTACTCTTTTTGGTTTTTTGTCAACTTTTAAAATATTAACTCTAACAACCTTAACTTTGAAAATGAATTCAACAGCTTCCTTAATTTGATATTTGTTTGCTGATCAATCAACTTCTCATGTGTATGTGTTTGAACTTTGTAGCACATTTGTTTTTTCGGTAAGAATTGGCTTATGTAAAACTTGAGTAATTTCCATTATTTAATTCTCCCTTCAAAGTTTTTAAGGCCTTCATTAGATAAAACTAATACATCAGCTCATACTAAATTTTCAACACTTACAGAGTTTGGCTTAACACATAAAACATTTTGTAAATTTGCTGTTGATTTGTAAACAGTTTCGTCAGTTGTTACTACCAAAATGTGTTTTAGGTTTTCAATCTTTAATGATTTAAGTTTGTTAACAGCATCTTTTGTTGAAATTTTTGACATTTTAAAGTCATCAATAACAACTGATTTCTTGTTAGCAAGCAATGTAAGAGCCGATAAGAATGCAGCACGACGCACTTTCTTGTTAACTTTTAATGAATAATTACGCTCTGGTGTAGGTCCAAATGCACGTCCACCACCAACTCAAATAGGAGATCTTGTTGAACCTGCACGAGCACGACCTGTTCCTTTTTGTCTTCAAGGTTTTTTACCACCACCACTTACTTCTGAACGATTCTTAACATCATGTGTACCTTGACGTCTTGAGGCACGTTCTGACATAATTGTGTCAAAAATTGCTTGTTCATAAATTTTTGGTAATGCGAATAATTCTTTTGGTAAAGATTTATTATCAAAGTGAAGTAAGATAACTTTTGTAAATTTTTCTTCTTCCATTTTAGCTTCATTTAATTTAAGTGAAGCAACTTTTGCTCTTGAAGATGCATAAGTTTTAGCTTTTCTTTTTGCAGCTTCAGCGGCTGCTTTTAATTCATCAATAGCTGCTTGTGCTTCTTTTTCAGCTTTTGCTTTTGCAGCTGCTTCTTCTTTTGCCTCTTTAGCTTTTTGAGCAGCTGTTTTAGCAGCAAGCTTGCCTTTAGCACTTTCCATTTTAGCTTCTTGTGCTTTTAATTCAGCTTTTGTAGGTTTTTTAGGTTTTAAGTTCTTGGTTAAATCAATTTCAACTGTAACTTTCTTAGTTGTCTTCTTTTCGCCTGTTGCTGTCTTTGTTGTTTTTGAAGTTGTAGCTTTTTTTGTTGTTGTAGATTTAGCAGCAGTTGTTTTTTTAGCAGATGCTACTTTTTTGGTTGTAGTTTTCTTTTCTTCACCAGTTTTTGTAGTAGCTTTTTTCTTTGTTTCAGCCATTATTTATCTCCTTCTGCTTTTGAGTTTTCAGCATCAGCCTCTGCTTTTTGGATAAGAGGTTCCAATTCGCTTGAGTGCATTCCAACTGTAACTTCAATATTGAATTTCTTAGCTTTTTCAAGTAATTCATTCATTTTAACAACTTCTTTAACATCAACAAGTTTAATTGCCTCACGATTTGGTAAACCTTTGACAGCTTCTCTAATCATTACATATGAGTTTTTGGCACCAGGGATTGAGCCTTTAACTAACATAATATTATTTGCAACATCAATTCTAACTATTTCAAGATTTTGAACTGTTGTTCTAACAGCTCCTAAGTGACCTGGCATTGTCATACCTTTGAAAACACGGTTACCTGAAATATCCCCGAGTGAACCCGTTTGTCTAACTGGTTGACTACCACCGCCACCACCGTGTGATTTAGGTCCAATGTGTTGGTTTCATCTCTTGATTGTACCAGCAAAACCTTTACCTTTTGATGTACCAGTGATATCAACTAATTCACCAGCACTAAAAATGTTAGCCATAATTGTTTGGCCTAATTCATAGCCTTGCATGCCACGAATTTCTTTAATGTAGCGCTTAGGTGTTGTTTTAGCTTGAGCAAACTGACCTTTAAGAGGTTTATTGCTTCTTTGTTCTTTCTTTTCGCCGACTGCGATTTGAGTTGCAACATACCCGTTTTTGTCAGCTGAAAGAACTTTAGTAACAACATTTGGTTGCACTTCAATAACTGTAACTGGTACACAAGCACCAAATTCAGTAAAGATTTGTGTCATACCAATCTTACGTCCTAAGATTCCTTTCATAATTTTCTCCTTAAATTTTTATTAATTTAACGACCGTCGCTTGTTGTCAGCACAAGTCGGATTTCTTATTTTGTTGAAATTTTAACTTCAACACCTGCAGGAAGTTCTAATCTTTTGATTTGGTCAAGAGTTTTTTCATTTGGGTTTAATAAAACAATCAAACGTTGAAAAGTTCTTGATTCAAATTGTTCACGTGATTTTTTGTTAACGTGTACAGATCTTAAAATGGTCACAACTTCTCTTTTTGTTGGAAGCGGAACTGGACCACTTACTTTAATTGAGTTTTTGGTTGCAACATCAACAATTTTTTTTGCACCAAAATCAACCAATGCATGATCAAAACTTTTAACCTTAATATTAATTTTACTCATAGTTGTCTCCTTTGTTCATTTATGAACTTTACTCCACATAAATTACTTAGAATGTCCTCAACAACTCTCTTGACATTCTAACAACCTTATGCTTCTATGTAATAGTTGCTTTACAATTATAAAGAAAAAAGCAAAAAACAAAAGTAAAAATATTAAATATTTATATAAATAAAAATTATCATTATTTTCTCAATAACAACACTATACAAAAAGTTATATTTTTACCTATTTTTTGTCAAAAAACTAACTTTTAGTTAAATTGAACATTTTTTAATTTGTTACAATTTAGAGAAAAATAATAATAAAAAAGGTTTCAAAAGTATTGAAACACTGAAACAGGTTGTTAAATATTTTATTAATTATTTTTTAATGCAGATTGGCAAATTTAATTCAAATTAAAGTGTTAAATAATGTTTAAAATTGTGCAATTTCATATCATTTTTTATGTTTGTGCATTCTTAATTTTTTGCAATATAAAAAGTTTCTATATAATAAGATAGAAGATTAAAGGACATATAATATTTTGAAGGAAGTATTTTATTTTAATCAAATCTATCTCTCTTAAATATAAAAAATAATTAAGGAATAATAATATATGAAAAAGAAATTAATCTTTAACATTTCTTTGTTATCATTTGCATCATTGCCTCTTTTTACAACAGTTGCAGCAAGTTGTAATTCGAAAAAGGAGGGCTCAGATACAAATATAAATGAAGAAGTGAAGAATTACAGTGTTAAGGCAAATGAAAAAGGTTTAGGATATTTTCCTGAAACTATAAAAAAATTAATTAAAAATAAGACAAACAAGGAACTAATTGATAAAATCAATGAATTTGTTGCAAAAGATCAACAAATTAGTTATGATAGTAACAAAACATACTTATTTAATGAAGACAAAAGCACTTTTGAACTTGATGATTATGATTCTAAATACAATTGCATAATATCAATTAGTGAAAAAGATGCTAAAAGTCTAAAAGTACATAATATAACAATTGATAATATTGGCTACAATAATTTAGAGCATGATGAACATGAGTTTAGTAAACTTGAAAAAGTTTATTTTTGAGATGGTCAACTAATTATTGACGGTTACATCAATGATCCTGAGATTAAGAAAAAAGTTTCTGCTGCTGATCTTTATGAAAAAATTAGCGACAAGACTTTTGAAGAACAAATTCAAATAATTAGAGATATGTGCAAAATTAATGTTGAATTTAAACCAGATGATAATTATGATTACTACAGCGATGTAGCAACACACACACATGAAAAATCATTGCATTATACATTTTCAAGATCAAAAAAAGGTGTTTTTAAACTTGAAAAGGTTTCACGTGATATTCAAGGTTTCGAAATCATTTCAAAAGAATGGGTTGGAATCTATGCAAGTGGTGGACAACGAATATTGAACGAAGACGTTGAGGATCAAAGTGAAAATCACAATTGAACTGGCCAAGATGTTAAGTTAGGTTCATTTACAATTAAACCAGTCGCTAATGATGAAGGTAAAAAAATATCATCAAATAAGTTCAATGAATTACTTAAAAAACATGATGAAGAAAAAAACCATGAACCTGAGGAAATTATTAAATTTATTAAAAAATATATAAACATCCAAGGCGAATTTAAAAGTGATGACATATATGAATATGCATTTAATGTTAAAACTTCTCACACACATGGTACATCAAACTTTCATTTTTACGCTTACTACCGTGAAAAAGGTAAAAATCAAAAATGAAAAGAAGCCTCGGTTGTTGTAAATGGGTGAAATAGTCAATAACATATTTGAATAATAAGTCTATAAAACAATCGTTTTAGAAAAAATGACTCATTCAACAAAAAGGGTTTATCTTTTTTTGTCTTCTTTACAATATGATTAAAATTTGTTTTTTTAGTTGGTAAATAAAATAATTTTTTTGGTTGTTCGTTAATTAATAAGACAAAAGAATATTTTTTACTAAACATAAATTATGTTTATTGTGCAACGCATTATCATATTTACCTATAAAGTAATAATAAATGTAATACTATTTACTTATAAATAATTGACAACTAATTTGGTAAAAGTGAGCCTTTTTTCTTAATTTTTTCCATTTTTGAATAATTATTTCTCAAAGTAACGAGTTTTAATTGAAAGGATATAACCAATTATGAAAAACAAAAATGTTGAAATTAAAAATAAAGACAAAGAACTAAAAGAAGCATTAGATGAAATTACTAAGAAATTCGGCTCTGAGGCAATTATGCTTTTTGGTGAAAATGGAGTTGATGAAAAAGTAGAAACCTTTCCAAGTGGTTCATATTTATTAGATGGCGCATTAGGTATTGATGGCTATCCAAAAGGAAGAATTATTGAAATTTATGGACCTGAGAGCAGTGGCAAAACTACTCTTTGTTTACATGCGATTGCCGAAATTCAAAAACAAGGTGGCATTGCAGCTTATATTGATGCAGAGCACTCACTTGATCCAAATTATGCACGTAATTTAGGAATTAATTTAGATAGTTTAATACTATCTCAACCTGATAGTGGTGAACAAGCTTTGCAAATTGTTGATATTTTAGCTAAAAGCGGTTCAATTGATTTAATTGTTGTTGATAGTGTAGCAGCACTAGTTCCTGAAGTTGAGTTAAATGGAACAATGAGTGATTCATCTGTTGGGGCTCAAGCTCTCCTAATGGCAAAAGGATTGAGAAAAATCACAGCAAATTTAAACAAAAATAAAACAGCGATTATTTTTGTTAATCAAATAAGAGAAAAAATTGGAGTTTTATTTGGTAACCCTGAAACAACAACAGGTGGTAGAGCACTTAAATTCTTCTCATCAATTAGAATTGAAGTTCGTAAAACTGCTTCAATTGTTGAAGGCAAAGATATAACAGGTAACGAAATTAAGATAAAAATTGCTAAAAACAAATTAGCAGCACCATATAAATCATTTACAACTCAAATAATTTTTTCAAAAGGTATTGATAAACTTGGAGAACTAATTAATTTAGCAGTTGACGCGGGTGTTATTGAGAAAAAAGGCGCTTGATTTGCGTACCAAGACAAAAATATAGCACAAGGTAAAAAAGCACTTAAAGATATGCTACTTGAGAACCCAGAATTTAAGGCAGAAATCGAAAAACAAGTTTTAAACGTAGACAAGAACGATTAGCAAATTTTACTAAAGTCCTATTTTATAGGGCTTTTGTTTTTTGCTAACTAGAAAGCAATGAGTTTAGTAGTCAATTTAGGTATTTTGACAATATGAAGACCTAGTTATTTAATTTTAAATTAACAATTGTAAGTTTTAAAACAAATTGAGCTCTTTTTTGTGTTTAATTCCAAAACAAAATGAGATCCTATAAGTTCTCCTTTTGTTTTGGAATTAACTATTATTTTTTAAAATAAAAATGGAGAATTTAATTCTCCATTATTGCCTTTTTTATAAACAGTTAGTTAGTTGCTGGCTGTTTTTTCAACTGAATCTAGCAATAATTTATCCCAAGTTTGACGAATCAATTAAAAAGGAGTATTAAAAATGACTAATACGCCTTATTTATAGGTGTATTGGTCATTTTTACAATTTTAGCCATGTGTTATAATACCCTCAATTTCATCGACTTTTCCCATCAGTGGAAGTCTTTCAATATTTAATTTTTCAATTAATTCAAGGTATTCAATTGGTTCATCAGTTCTCATAAAATACTCTGTATCATTCTCATAATCTTTAAAGGTTATTAGTTCAACTTCTCTAATACTGTTGAGTATTTTTTCAGTAGTAAATTTGTGATCATCTTCAACTATTGAGTCAATAGTGAATTCTAGAAATCTTTGGAGTACAAGGGCTAAATAACAAATAAGAAAATGCCGCTTCAATTGTCTTCCTTTTTGATAGATAAACAGGTCTAACCTCAAATGATGTTTTTAACATTCTAAACGAATCTTCAATCTTTCAAAGTTTTCGATATGTTGAAATAATTCTATCAGTCTTCATTTCCATATCGTTTGTGAATATTCCATAAAATCCATCTCATTTTGCATCATCTTCAATTTTTGTTGTCTTTATCGTTACTTCTTTAACATTATAATCGAGATACTTTCTACCGCCTCTACTTAATTCTGAGCGAGCTTTTGAAGCATTGTTTTGAACACCTTTTAAAGCTTTTTCAATAAGTCTTTTGCGGTCGCTCTCATCCTTTTTTCTTCTATTTTCACTGAAAGAAAGAACAAGTCTACCATCAATTATATATTTCTCATCATCTTCATTTTTTACAAATTTTGTATCTTTACGATCTCTAATAAAGTAGTTTTCAGTTATTTTATCATATGAATCTAAGTCAAGTATTTCAGAGGCAATTTTGCCTTTTGCTCTAATTTTTCTGCCATTATAAATTTAAAACCATTGTCAATTATCGACTGTAAATTAGGCCCAGAATTAAGTCCTCTATCAGCAACTATCGTTACATTTTCGATTCCTAAATTTTCCTTAACTTCCTGTATAAAAGGGATAAAAGTCTTAAAATCGCTTGTATTTCCAGGAAAAAGTTTGTAACTTATTGGTATTCCATTTGCATCAATCATCAAACCTAATACCACTTGTGTTTGATTAACTTTTAAATCCTTTGAAAAACCAAAGATTCTAAAATCATCTGCTGTGAAACTTTCAAAATAAACTGTTGTAACATCGTAGAAAGCCTCTTCTAGATTTCTGTCCATTAATTCTGATAATCTATTGTTTAAATGTTTAATAATATCTAATCTTTCATCGCATAAAATTTCCAATGCTCTGTAATGAGATTTCAACGTGTCGTCATTCTCTATTAAATATGAATCATAAGATTGAACTGTTCTTAGTTTTGATGAAGGTTTTAAAATTCTTAAAAAAGTTAGGTTCTCAACAATATTATTTAAATCATATCTGAAAAGAAATTCTTTACTTTTTAAATCAAAATATTCATCAAGTTTTAGTTTTTTGTAAATCGTTTTGTAAAGTAAATTACCATATTTTTTTCTAACTATTTTTTTACTTTTTTCAGCCTTTTCTTCATATGTTAATTTGTCTTTGAATTCATTCCTTTCATTGAATTCTGTGTCAAATAAAGCATCAATAGATTTGTGAACTCTATACTTCAATAATTCATTATCTCTCGCTTCATTTCTCAAACCTTGATATTTATTTTTTAAATCCTCTAAAATGTTAGGATTTTCTTCTTGCAGTTTTGATAAAAGACCAAGTTTTTCAATAACCACTTGCTTTGTTTTATTTGTTCCTTTTATTCTAACTGAATGGCAAATTTGAACATATTCTTTGCCTGCTACTTTTGAAACTTTTACATACATAATTATATTATAACATATTATAACACAAAATAAGAAAAAATGAAAAAAATTTCATATACTTTAGTATATGAAGTGTTCATTTTTATTTTTGATTCGTCAAACTTGGGAGTTTAGTAGTCAATTTAGGTATTTTGACAATATGAAGACCTAGTTATTTAATTTTAAATTAACAATTGTAAGTTTTAAAACAAATTGAGCTCTTTTTGTGTTTAATTCCAAAACAAAATGAGCACCTATAAGTTCTCCTTTTGTTTTGGAATTAACTATTATTTTTAAAATAAAAATGGAGAATTTAATTCTCCATTATTGCCTTTTTTATAAACAGTTAGTTAGTTGCTGGCTGTTTTTTCAACTGAATCTAGCAATAATTTATAGTTATCGCTTAATGATTTATAAATTAATTCTGCCATATTTAGATTTTCTTTAAGGAGTTCATTTGAGCAATTAGAAGTATTGCTAATGTCATCAATTAACTTTCGTAGGTAAGGTAAAAAGTCTTTACTTGCTTTTGTGACTCGATATAAGCATTCTGATCTTTTGTCATCATAGAACAAATGAAATGTTTTACAAAATTTTTGAAACTCAGTTAACTCATCATCACGTAATATTCTTGCTTTGAATAGTTTATTATTGATAATGAAGAAATACTCATTATTTGAATTATGAACGAATCTCAATTCCACACCGTTTTGTATAATTTTGTACTTGTTATCATCTGTAACCGGTATATAAAATTTATTTTGAAATTGAATAACACCATTGTTGAATTTTCTATCAATTGATAGATATAACTTTGTATCCATTTCATCTTTTGGTTTTATAAAGAAATTTAATTTATCACCTATTTTTTATTGAAATGTTCATTATATTTATTAATGATCAAGAGAGCATTTTCATTAATTTGATCAATAGTTTTTATATTATTATCACGTAAAAAATTATTAACCAAGGTTGTAAAGTTCTGTTTGTTCGCTCCACATCTAGTTTAAATTCGCCGTAACTTGCAGACGATACTTCAGTACCTTTTTTATGATTTGTCGTGCTAATTCAGTATCATTCCTTTTGTAAGAAAAGCACGTTCTTTTATCTGTTCTAACAGACATTGGAATCCCAAAAGCCCTATAAAGAAGTTCAAAAGTTTCATATAACCTATTGTTGTTTCTTCTTTCTCAGCATATATTGAGACCAACATTTTGGAAGATGTTTCTACAATTGTATATATATGAAAATTGTCTAATTCTTTAATTCACGCTTCATAACAAGCGTCTGCTTGCACTTGTTCACCAAATTCAAATTTAACTGAATTCATTGTTCTTGGTAACCTTTTAACATTCTCCATATTATCAATTGATTTAATCTTTATATAAAGCTGTTTTTTGTTTATATTTTTATCTTCTGTTTTTGTTAATGCAATTAAATAATTTCTAACATTTCTCCTTGTTTTCTTATGTTGTGTAGGTTTAACATAGCCTGTCATATTACATTTATTTATGAATGTTGTAAGGCACATTTTTTCTTTAAGTTTATCTTCGTCTTTATTTTTAAAAAATGATTAAAAGGTACAGAAAACTTATTTTCGTCCCTATCTTTAAAATATTCTTTGTCCTTTAATTTCATATTTGTAATTGCCTTTTCTATTTCATTGTTAAAATCTTTTTCTGCATTTTTGTTGTTTAAATTTCCATGTGAATACATTACAATTGATGTTGCATTTTCCTTTTCACACTCTCTAATTTGTTTAATGTATCTTCTAATAGTTGAATAAGAAATTCCGCTCGATCCATCTCCAATCAAAGAATGAATTCTTCTTGCAGTAAAGCCTTTTTTAAATAGAAAACAATTTTTTCAATATTAATTTTTTATTTAATTCATATTCAGTTGAATCTCTGTGATTAGTATTAAATGATTTTTTCATATGGATATTTATAAATATAAAAAATAAGGCACTAAATTATAAAATTAACTTTTTGATACCTTATCTTTTGTGTCTTTATTCATAAAATAATCTAATGAAAAATTACCACAAAGTGTTCAAATTGTTTTGGAATTTAAAGAGCTCAATTTGTTTTGGAATTCACAAAGACCTAGTTATTTAATTTTAAATTAACACTACAATTTATATTATAATAATCATACTTAAAGTTTGATTTAATCAAGTAGAATGGGGTCATTTAAAAATGACAAATGAAAATAAGACTCTAAATATACTTTTTATTGGAGATATTTTTTCAGACTCAGGAATTGAAATAGTTGAAGAACTATTACCTTCCTTAATTAATGAACACAAAATTGATGTTGTTATTGCTCAAGGCGAAAATGTATCAGGTAGAAAAGGGTTAATTAAAAAAGATTATCTAAGACTTAAAAGAGCGGGAGTTGACATCTTTACAATAGGAAATCATGTTTGAGCAAAAGATGGTATTTTTTCAATAATTAACAATCCTGAACTTGTTAGACCTGCTAACATTGATGAAGGTTATCCAGGTAGTGGTTCAATAATTTATAAGTGTAAAAACGGTGTTAGTCTAAGAGTTACATCTCTTATGGGAATTACATTTAATAAATTACTTGCTCCTTGAACTCAGGAATATGCTAATAATTTCTTTGACACAATTGATAGTATTCTTGAATATGGTGAGAAAAGTGATTTTCACTTTGTTGACTTTCATGCTGAAACAACTAGTGAAAAATATGTTTTAGGTCTTCATTTAGATGGAAAAGTCGACGGTTTATGTGGGACTCATACTCATGTACAAACAAACGATGCACATATATTACCAAAGGGAACATGCTATATAACAGATGCTGGAATGTGTGGGCCTTTTGATTGTGCTATTGGAGCTAATTTTGAGGAAGTTTATCAAAAAATGAGATACAACAGGAATGTAAAATTTATCCCTTCGAAAAACCGTTGTCAATTTAATGGTGCTGTTTTAAAGTTAAATAGTGATAAAAGCAAAAATGTAATTATTCCAATTAATATTAAACCAAACTAAAATGCAACTTTAGTACAAAAAACGCAGGACTTTTAATGTTCCTGCGTTTTTCTAAAATCACTATTTTATAGCATTTTTGGTTTCCTAATTACTCCTAAGTTCACTCAACATCTTAGAATCAAAAACCTTAACAAATTCAGTAATTAAATCAATTGTTGCTTGGATGTCAACTAATGAACATACACCGATTGGAGAATGTAAATAACGTTGTGGCAATGACAATGTAATTGTTGGAACTCCACCTTTTCCATATTGTAAACTAGCACCATCAGTTCCGCCACCTTCAGCAATATATTTATAAACTGGTATGTTGTGTTTTTTAGCTAATTTAACTAACATATTAATTAATTTTGGATCTGTAATTACTGCGCCATCTTGAATTAAGAGTGCAACACCTTTGCCTAATACTGGTGTACCTTTTATGCAACCTGTTGTGTCATGACTTGCACCTGTATCAATAGCAAAAGCAACATCAGGATTGATAAGTGAAACAGATGTCTTAGCACCTCTTGTTCCAATTTCTTCTTGGACTGTACCAACAATATATGTTTCATTTGGTAATTCTAAATCTTTAATATTATTAGCTAAAAAATCAATAACCGTAACACCTGCTCTATTGTCCATTGCTTTACCAGCTATCAAATTATTAGGCATATCAATTGGCTCACCTGACATATAAACTCTATCGCCAACTTCAATACCTCATTTTTCAGCTTCTTCTTTTGAATTAAAACCACAATCTATGAATAATTCTTTTGTTGTTGGAACTTTTGAACGTTTTTCAGCCTCCATAATATGAATTGATGTATGGCCAAAAATACCAAAAATTTCTTTATTATCTCGGTTAGTCACAACTCTGCACTTTGTTCCGATAACAGCAGCAGGCCATACGCCACCAACAACTGAAACAAGTAAATTGCCATTAGCCTCAATTGATCTAACTAAATAACCAACTTCATCCATATGAGCTGCAATCATAACTTTTGGTGCATTTTTTACCTTGGTCTTATTTTTAATAATTAATGATCCAAAATTATCTCTTGAATACTCAAAATTTGCCGATGCTGTGTTTTTCTTTAGTGCTTCTACAACAGGTTCCTCATATCTACTCATAGCTTCGATTGCCATATATTCTTTTAATCTTTTTGCAATTTTTTCGTATTTTGCCATTTCTTCTCCTTTAAATTCTTATATGAATTATATAACTAATTGTCAAATGAATTTATGATTAAACTAATTTTAGTTTTGAAACAATTATATTTAAGCACAATTAAGTACCTAAGTGTTAAAATAATAATTTTCTTCATTTATTGCTTTTCCTAAAAACCTATAAAACAGGTTTTTTGGAAAATTAAAACAATTTAATAATATTTCGTTATTTTCCTAGAAACTAGAAATCTGCTTACTTTTATTAGGAAACAAATTTAAGATCATTCTCAACATCTAATAAAAAAATTGAAATGGGGAGCATTATTTGTAATAAAAAAGTTTAACAGATGTTACTATATGGCTAAAATTTCAGCAAGTTTTTCAATGTAATTTAATAATTTAGTATTTCTTCAATCAACACCATTGGACGATTGTTTTTTAAATGATTTTAGATAGTTGATAATTTGATTATATGAATATTTTTCAATTAGGTTCAGCCTTGTTAATTCGTTCTTAACTCTCATTGAAATTATCAATGAAATGTAATTAATAAACTCTGTTGTATATAAGTCTATATTCAGAATGAACTCCTGTTTTTGGTAATTCTAAAATGTTCTTATAAAATCTAAACATTTCTTCTATTTCTCATCTTTGAGAATATATTGTGTAGACATCTTCAAGTGATAGTTTGCTGTTAGATTCAAAGATTATTGTACCTAGATTTATAGTTTCATCATTAAATTTTTGAAATTCAAAATTATTCTTCTTTTGTGACATTTTAAAAAGCACTTTTCTTTCATTCGCTTCTATATCTAAATCTTTAATTGTGTAATAGTATTTATTTCCTATATTAGTAATTTTTCCAAGTAAATTTCTATCTTTTATCATTAATGGAATCAAATTATCCATTAAATTATTTGCTGAAATTAGTTTTGAAGAACGTTTAATTGGAAATAAATATCTCATTTTTTGTGTTCTTCAATCTTCTTAATTATCTTAGAATTCCAATAACCTTTATCCCCAACTATTAACTCATCATTTTTAATTATATTTTCCAAATAGTCTTCAAATATAGTGCAATCCAACATATTTCCAGCATATGGTCTACCATAGATTGGTTCTTTTGTTTTTAAATCGTATGTATACAAAAGTGTAAAATCTTTACTACCTTTTATTTTTCCTTTTCTTGTTCATTTAGAAAAAACAGAATCATCAGAATTGTATGATTTTAATGTACCATCAATAATTTGAATAGATTTTTAAACTGGTTAATTCTATCAACCATGAAATTCTCAATTTTTGCATAATCTCTTCCGACTCTTTCAAAAAAATCAGGCATCATGGATTCACTTAAACCAACATTTTTAAATAATTCCGATAGGAAAGAAGTTTCATAATAAAATTTTAAATCTCTGTTTGTGGCCTTTGGATAAGCACATCGAATTAATGATATTAAATAAATTTTCTTAGCTGTCAATTCATCAAAATGTTTTTGTGATTGTTCGTATATGTTTTTGCCATGTTTTTGAAAAATTGCAACATTTCCATAGTCCTTTATTGTTGTTACTACCTTCTTATTGTTTTTCATGTATTTTGGTTCTTTTAATGCTATATATTTGCCGTTCTCTATTCTTCCAATAACCGCAATATTGTAGGGAATAGCTTTTCCGTTAACATATTTTGAACTTCTCTTAACAACTGAATAAATTCCAAAACTGTTTCTTACAATCGTTCCTTTTGGTCTCTCAATCGATAATATTTCTTTTGGTATTGCCATCTTTAATTTCCTTTTTTATATAGTAATGTTACTATATATTATATCAAAAACTAAATAAAAAAACAAGGAAATTTTTGATTATTTCACTTTGTTTTTTTACTATTTTGTAGGTTTTGTAACTGAAATTGGTGAAAATAGGTAATTATTTAAAATTTATATAGTAACACTAGCTAAAACTTTATTATTGTAAGTTTTAAAACAAATTGAGCTCTTTTTTGTGTTTAATTCCAAAACAAAATGAGACCCTATAAGTTCTCCTTTTGTTTTGGAATTAACTATTATTTTTAAAATAAAAATGGAGAATTAAATTCTCCATTATTGCCTTATTTTTTATAAACAGTTAGTTAGTTGCTGGCTGTTTTTTCAACTGAATCTAGCAATAATTTATAGTTATCGCTTAATGATTTATAAATTAATTCTGCCATATTTAGATTTTCTTTAAGGAGTTCATTTGAGCAATTAGAAGTATTGCTAATGTCATCAATTAACTTTCGTAGGTAAGGTAAAAAGTCTTTACTTGCTTTTGTGACCTGATATAAGCATTCTGATCTTTTGTCATCATAGAACAAATGAAATGTTTTACAAAATTTTTGAAACTCAGTTAACTCATCATCACGTAATATTCTTGCTTTGAATAGTTTATTGTTGATAATGAAGAAATACTCATTATTTGAATTATGAACGAATCTCAATTCCACACCGTTTTGTATAATTTTGTACTTGTTATCATCTGTAACCGGTATATAAAATTTATTTTGAAATTGAATAACACCATTGTTGAATTTTCTATCAATTGATAGATATAACTTTGTATCCATTTCATCTTTTGGTTTTATAAAGAAATTTAATTTATCACCTATTTTTTATTGAAATGTTCATTATATTTATTAATGATCAAGAGAGCATTTTCATTAATTTGATCAATAGTTTTTATATTATTATCACGTAAAAAATTATTAACCAAGGTTGTAAAGTTCTGTTTGTTCGCTCCACATCTGGTTTAAATTCGCCATAACTTGCAGACGATACTTCAGTACCTTTTTTATGATTTGTCGTGCTAATTCAGTATCATTCCCTTTGTAAGAAAAGCACGTTCTTTTATCTGTTCTAACAGACATTGGAATCCCAAAAGCCCTATAAAGAAGTTCAAAAAGTTTCATATAACCTGTTGTTGTTTCTTCTTTCTCAGCATATATTGAGACCAGCATTTTGGAAGATGTTTCTACAATTGTATATATATGAAAATTGTCTAATTCTTTAATTCACGCTTCATAACAAGCGTCTGCTTGCACTTGTTCACCAAATTCAAATTTAACTGAATTCATTGTTCTTGGTAACCTTTTAACATTCTCCATATTATCAATTGATTTAATCTTTATATAAAGGCTGTTTTTTGTTTATATTTTTATCTTCTGTTTTTGTTAATGCAATTAAATAATTTCTAACATTTCTCCTTGTTTTCTTATGTTGTGTAGGTTTAACATAGCCTGTCATATTACATTTATTTATGAATGTTGTAAGGCACATTTTTTCTTTAAGTTTATCTTCGTCTTTATTTTTAAAAAATGATTAAAAGGTACAGAAAACTTATTTTCGTCCCTATCTTTAAAATATTCTTTGTCCTTTAATTTCATATTTGTAATTGCCTTTTCTATTTCATTGTTAAAATCTTTTTCTGCATTTTTGTTGTTTAAATTTCCATGTGAATACATTACAATTGATGTTGCATTTTCCTTTTCACACTCTCTAATTTGTTTAATGTATCTTCTAATAGTTGAATAAGAAATTCCGCTCGATCCATCTCCAATCAAAGAATGAATTCTTCTTGCAGTAAAGCCTTTTTTTAAATAGAAAACAATTTTTTCAATATTAATTTTTTTATTTAATTCATATTCAGTTGAATCTCTGTGATTAGTATTAAATGATTTTTTCATATGGATATTTATAAATATAAAAAAATAAGGCACTAAATTATAAAATTAACTTTTTTGATACCTTATCTTTTGTGTCTTTATTCATAAAATAATCTAATGAAAAATTACCACAAAGTGTTCAAATTGTTTTGGAATTTAAAGAGCTCAATTTGTTTTGGAATTCACACAACATCTAATAAAAAAATTGAAATGGGGAGCATTATTATTTTAATTTGCTATAATAAATTGTATTTATTATATTGCGAAAGGAGGTGTTATGAAAAAGGCAAACAAAAACAAAAAAACAAACGAGAATTTATCAATAAAAAATAGGCTTGTTGAGGCTGCAAATATTAATCAGAATGAACTTTGTGAAAAATACAACTCAACTCCAAAAGGCATTATTAATGAAGAATTTATTGAACAAAATAGAGAAAAATTTGGTACTAATAAACTTAGTAAAAAGAAAAAGGGCGGAGTTTTAAGGCGAATATGAGATAGTTTTTTTAACCCTTTTTCTCTTATTTTAATTCTGCTATCGATTGTTTCACTTGTTACAGATATAATACTTCCTTTAACTAAGAGCGAAAGTGCAGAACCTTGAACTGTAATAATAATTATAACAATGGTTTTAATCAGCGGGATACTGCACTTTGTTGAAGAAACACGCAGTAGTGCAAGTGCTGAAAAATTGGTTAAAATGGTACAAACTACTACAAGAGTTGAACGCAATGGAATAGCTTATGAAATCCCACTTGAAGAAGTTGTGGTTGGTGACATTATTGTTTTGGCAGCTGGTGATATTATCCCTGCTGACGTGCGAATTCTTAGTGCAACCGACCTATTCGTTTCACAATCACAATTAACAGGTGAAAGTGACTCGATTGAAAAGTTTCCTAATTTGGTTGCTAATTATGAATATGACAATGTAACTGATTATCATAATTTAGCTTTCATGGGTTCAAACATCATTTCTGGATCAGCAAAAGCAATGGTTGTTGTTACAGGTAATCAGACATTTTTAGGTCAAATTGCTCAAAAAGTTAATGAGAAAGCAACCAAAACTGACTTTGAAAAAGGAATTAAAGCAATTAGCTGACTATTAATTAGAATAATGCTTGTTGCTGTGCCTCTTGTTTTAATTATCACTGGTACAAGAGCATCAATTGCAGGGGAACATCACAAGTGAGTTGATGCACTATTGTTTGCTATTTCAGTAGCAATTGGACTTACACCTGAAATGCTTCCTATGATTATTACCAGTACTCTTGCAAAGGGTGCTATGAGTATGTCCAAAAAACGAACTATTGTTAAGAGTTTAAATTCAATACAAAACTTTGGAGCTATGGATGTTTTTTGTACTGATAAAACAGGAACTTTAACCTTAGATCAAGTTGTACTTGAGCGTCATCTTGATGTTAGAGGACTTGAAAATCTAAAAGTTCTAAAATATGGCTTTTTAAATAGTTATTATCAAACTGGGCTTAAAAATTTGCTTGATATTTCAATTATTAATAAAACAGATGAGTTAAGTGATATTGAAAATGAACTTCGTAGCCTTGAAAATATTTACAAAAAAGTTGATGAAATACCTTTTGACTTTGTTAGAAAAAGAATGTCAGTTGTTGTTAAAAGTATTAAAAGTGGAAAAACACAATTGATTACAAAGGGTGCTGTAGAAGAGATTTTATCTATTTGTTCGAAATTAGAGTACAATGATGAAGTTGTTGACCTTGATGACAAAATGATCCAGAAGGTTTTGATGCAAGTTGATAAATTAAATGATCAAGGTATGCGTGTAATTGCTGTTGCTCGTAAGAGTAATCCGGGTCAGGTAGGCAAATTTGGTGTTGGAGATGAAAAAGATATGATCCTAATTGGCTATCTCGCTTTCTTAGATCCACCGAAAGAGTCAACTAAAAGTGCAATTGAAAATTTGCACAATTTAGGTGTTGATGTCAAAATTTTAACTGGTGATAATGCTAGAGTAACCAAAGCAATTTGTTCACAAGTTGGTATACCAAGTGAAAAAATTATGCTAGGAAAGGATTTAATTGACCTAAGTGACCAAGAATTGCAAAAGGTTGCTAATGAATATAATATTTATGCAAAGCTAAGTCCCGATCAAAAAGCAAGAGTTATAAGCGCTCTGAGAAATAATGGTCATGCTGTAGGGTACATGGGTGATGGTATTAATGATGCTCCTGCTATGAAAGTTGCTGATGTTTCAATTTCAGTTGATACGGCAGTTGATATAGCAAAGGAGAGTGCTAATATTATTCTTCTAGAAAAGGACTTGAATGTTTTAGCCACTGGAATTGTTGAAGGTCGTAAAACATATGCTAATATGAATAAATATGTGAAAATGACTGTAAGCAGTAATTTTGGAAATATTATAAGTATGATACTAGCATCAATTCTAATTCCTTTTGTGCCACTTATGGCAATTCAAGTTTTATTCTTAAACTTAATTTATGATTTTGCCTGTGGAACAATTCCATGAGATAGAGTTGATAGTGAACTAATAACGAAACCTCGAAAATGAAATGCTAAAAGTATTTTAAGGTTTATGCTCTGATTTGGGCCAGTTTCTTCCTTTGTTGATATCCTAGCTTTTATATTACTTTACTATGTGTTTATTCCTTATGCGCATCCAAATGTTGCCAAAAATTCAGAAGATTTTAAGATGCTTTTTTGAACAGGTTGATTCATAATTTCTATGTGAACACAAAGTTTAATTATTCATTTTATTAGAACAGAAAAAGTGCCTTTTATTCAATCACGTCCTGCATTTATATTACTATTTTTCTCAATATTTGGAAGTATATTAATTACAATAACTCCTTATATACCGGGTCTTAATACTGCACTAAAAGTAGCTCAACTTAATCCTTGATATTTTGTGCTTTTAATAGCCTCAATAATACTTTACATTCTTCTTGTTTTAATTGTCAAGAGAATATACATTAAGAAATATAAGGAACTATTGTAGTTTTCAAAAAGCCTATAAAACAGCCGAATTCAAAAAAACGGGTCTATCCCGTTTTTGATTATGCTTAATATACACAGAAGGTCAATAGCTTATTTGATAGTGACCTTATGCTTGTTGATTGTGCTTGAATAATATCTAAAATTTGGATAATAATATTCACCTAATTGATAGAATCCTTCTGAGTGATCCATATGAAAGTAGTGGCATAGTTCATGAACTATTACATAATCAATATATTTAGGATCAAGAGCAACTAAAAAAAGCGAATAACTTAATTTACTAAATGTTTGATACTTTTTAAAGTGTGTTCCCCACGCACTTTTCTTTTTTCTTATATAAAAATAAGGATTATTAATTTTCATTAAAGCACTATAAACAAGTTGTTTTTTAGAAATATATTCTTCTAAAAAAGTACTTAGTATTTTTTCAAAAACATTGGTCCTTTTCTTCTGGTCACTTGCACATTTAATTGAACATCTTATTGTTAGGATATTATTATCTTTATCATAAATAGCATCACTTGTGTCTCGATAGTGAAAACTCCATTTTAAAAGTGTTGACTTACCAAAAAAAATAATTGTGTGTTCAGCGACATCACTTGAAAGAATTAAATTGCTTGAGTTCTCAACTTTCTTGTTTGCTTTTTTAAACACTTTTAAAACAAGACTTTCAAGATTGTGAAAATTATAGTCTGCTTCACTTATGTGTCTAAAACACTTAATGCTAAATTTCTTAGCTTCAGAGTCATAGTGAACAATAATGTTAGTACAACGAGAATTTACTTTGGAATAAATAGGATATGAAACATTATCAATAACAATATTTTTGATTAGGTTCTCGTTATTTTTTCTTTGATTCATTTTTACTACTTAAAATTTTTCCAAAGCGTTTAATATCTTTTAGTGACGCGTTACGATTTGAGTTAACTGACTCATTAATTAATAATAACTCATCCTTAGTTAAGTCGCGATCTTCACTCATATCTTTTGCAACATCATCTAACAAGTTGGCCACTTGATCCTCTGTAGTAACTAATGCTCATGATTCTAAGTTATTGATATTAAAACTTGAGCCTGTTGGCAAAATAACCAAAGAGAAAACAGGAAAGTTAAAGCCACACATTTTGTAAAAGTGTTGTATGTGCTTAAAATTTTGAATAAGTGGGTTTTTGAATTTTAAGATCTTGTTGCCTTTTGTTTTAAGTTCTAACTCAACAGCACTAGCATCACCGCTTAGTTGTCCAACAAAATATTTAACTTCTATAATAAAAACTGCTTTATTGCTAATTAAAATTCCATCAAGTTCAAACATTTGACTTTGACCATATTTAAATAAGCCACCATTTAGATATTTATAATTTTTATCCTTGGCTATAGTTAGCAATTTGTTTCGTACTTTTGCTTCAAATCGAAAACCAATTGAATTATTTTTTTTACTTTTAATATGTTTGATAATCAAAAAACTTAACACTAGCGCAATAATAACTAGTGTTAATGGAATTCCAATTGACATTCCTATTATCATTTCAGTGCTTGGTTTAACCATATACATAATTATATTTAAAATTAAAATTAATATAGCAAATTAATAATATAATTAAGAAATTCCAAGGAGGTTAAAAATGAGTGCAAAAAAGATTATTTCTATTTTAGGTTCAGTAAACCAAGATAGTTTAAGCAATAAGATAAATAATTTAGTAACAAGTAGATTATTCAAAAAATATCCAAATAGTGAAATAACATTATTAAATTTAGCAAATTCACCTTTTAGCAAGCTAATGCTCAATGGCAAAGACACAAATTCTTTTTGAGAAGATACAGAGGCTAAAATGTGAATTGAGCGACTAAAAGAAGCAGACTACGTAGTTATAAATAGTCCAATGATTAATTTTAATTATAGTGTGTTAGTTAAAAACTTTATTGATGCAATTTGTATTGATGACCACTCCTTTAGTTACAAATATAGTAAGCAAAATGGTTCAGTTGGTTTATTAAACAAAATGAAGGTTATATTAATTGGAACTCAAGGAGCTCCAAAAGGATGATACACATTTGGAGACCATCTAAAAATGCTTGAAGGCACTTTTGGGTTTCTTGGAGCAAATAAAATTAAAAGTTTGCTTGTTGCTGGAACTAAGACAGCACCACTTAAAGATATGAGCCATGATGAGATAATTGCAAAATATGATGATGAAATTAACTCACTAATTGAACTATAAAACAGGATTTTTGGTCAAAATTTGAAACAAAAATTTATTCAAAAAACTCTCTTAGTTAGGAGAGTTTTTTAATCTTGCTTTTTCAAAATAATTTCGTTTAAGACAAAAAATTTATATACATTTTCTAAAATTGCATTGACCATTTTAAAAAAGTTTTTTTCGCTATCAAAATAATACTTAGTTATCTCAACTGATTCATTGATTATTATCTTAGGTTCAATTGACATTAATTCATGTGCACCATTAATTAATATAGCTCGAATTAGTGGACTAACTCTTTCTCAAATTCAGCTTTCTTTAAAAAATTGGCTAATTGATTTTTTGTAAAATTCATAATTTTTACTTATTTTTTCAAGATGCAAAAACTGTTCATTGCTTAAATTGCTTTCTGATTCAAATAATTCATTAATATTAATTTTTTGTTCCATTAATTCATAACGGTAAAGAACATTTATTATACCTAATCGAAATTGACGTCTATTTTGCATGACCTTATTTTATAACAAAAACTTTAATATACAAAATATTTAAAATAAATGAAAAAACTGTAAACTGTTTTAATGCTCAGAAGTAGAAAAAAATTAAGCCAAAATTCTCACAATGACAAAGATTTCTAATTAATATTATGATAATTTTCTTCTATTTTGTCCAATTTTTAAGGTTGTAAAAATTATAGCCAAAACACATAAAAGTTTGGCTATTTTTTAACCAAAACAACAAAAAATGTGTTATTTTTTGTTTTTGTGTGTACAACATTAAGGTTTACCGCATTTTTAAATGTTAAATTACATTTTTTAAAATTTTGCATATTAAAACATACAACATCATTAAGAAGTTGCTTTTAATTAATTCATTTTGTCTTCAATCCTAAAGTTTTTTCATAACTTTTGGGGATTGACATCATTTGTTAATTTCTTTTTAAATATTCTTCAATCAACAAATAAATTGTTGATTGAAATAAAAATAACTTATTTAATAAGTATTGAGCCGTTGGCTCTTATTAAGACCTGTCGGTCTTAAGAAGCAAAACTTCTTTTGTCTTGCCAGACAGGCTTTCTTCTTTTAAAAAGAAGAAACAAGAAAAACTTACTTAAATGATTTGTAATTAGCGTCAATAAATTCCTTCATTTCTTTTGTAATATCATTTAACTTTTCAAGATTTTCACTTAATAGTTTTTTAATAAATTCAATGTCTTTATTGTTTGGGTTTGCAGAATTCTTAAATATATTTTCAAGTTTTTCAAATGTACTGGATGTTCATGTTCTATTATGAAGCATGGTTTTAATTGTAGGCTCTTACACCTTGATGTTGTGGATCAAGATTTTTGATATTGCATATACATCGATTGCACTCAATTCGTTTCCTTTCGGTACTCTGGCTTCATATTTTCTTTTCCCCTCAACAAAGAATAATTTATTTTCAGGAGTTACCATAAGACTTTGCCTCTCCACTTTCAAACATAGAAACCCTAGCGCCATTATTATCAAATGGAGCAAGATATTTGTTGTCATATCTCACAGTATGATTAACTATTTTTCTTTTAATTACAAGATTCATCTCTTCTTCAAAAATTTCAGTATTTGGCTTTCTAAAAACATTTGATTTTTACTTACTGCTTCGGCCTTTTTAAATTGTTTGTTGTATTCATCAATTAAAAGTTCAATTTTTCCCAAAAAGTCTTCAAAACAGTTGATTCCGTTTGTATGAAAGAATGTTCCTATTCATCTTTGCAATGTTCAAAATGATCTTTCAACATTTGGTTTTGCCTTTGGATTCTCTGCTTGTTATAAGTTCAATTCCTCTTGCGTTTAGTGCTTCTTCCATATTTGTTCTTGTACTATCTGAACCTCAAAAGTTCTTCTTCTATCCGTTATTATTACTTGTGGAATGCCATACCTTTTAAATAATTGTGTTAGAAGATTTTGATATCCAATTGTTGTTTCCTCAATGTCAATTCAGATTGCTAACAAACTTTTTGTTGCCGCATCAACAACATTATAAATATGGTACTTCTTACTTTCTCCAAAAAGATGAAGTGGTGTTGCATCAATTTCAATAATTTGCCCAAAATCATAGTCAGAACTTTTATTTTGGTAAACACCTTTTAATGGATTTTTATTTAGAATTTTTTCATAAATTTTAATAAACTGTGCCTCGATTTTAGAAATATCTTGACCGTTTTCTAAAAACATTCTTCTTCTCTTAAGCTCATTTTTTACTTTTCTCGTTGCATATGAACTGCAATAACCAAGTCTAAGCATTCTTTTATAAAAGGTAGTGAAAGGCAACAATTTTTTTCATCATTAGTAAGGCTCATTATTGTAAAAATGCAACAAGGCTACACTAAGATCACCTTTTGATATTTTCTCAATATGTTCCACTAATTCATAATATCTATTAGTTAAATCAATAATAACTGAATCACTTACTTTCACACCCCTAAGTTTATTTTTATTACCATGTGATATACTGATTGCATCTTGGTTATTTGTAGATGCAATCAATATTTGATTTCTATATCTTTTAATTGTTTTTGTTGATGTTCTACAACCCAATTTTCCTAATATTTTTGATATTTCGGCATTTGGTCTATTTCAATATTGTTGAATTTTTTTAAATCTAAAATTTTTTTATCTTCATAATCAGTTGTTTTACCTGTATCAACTGCTTGAAATCTGGTTTTAATTACAAGATTTTCCATAATTTAAATTCTCCTTTTTAAAATAATAATTGAAACCTAAAAATGGACAAAATAAAAGATAAAAACAGGGTGGACAAAATAAAATAAAACCATTAATGACAAAGATTTCTAATTAATATTAACTTTTGTAATTATAATTAGATTACATATGAATATTAAATAAGGGAGGCAATTATGATAAGCAATGAGGAAAAACAATATCAAAGCATACTTGATAATTTACTTGATGTTAGTCCTAATGATAATGCAGTCTTTACAAGAGTAAATAATAAATTTGCTTTTGATTTTTACACACTTTTTGGGCCCGAAAGTTTCAGCAAAATTTACAGCAACAAAAACTTTGATATACCAATTTTAGAAGTAAACTTAATTAGAATTTGTAACTTATTAGAGGAAGCAAATAGTTATGAAGAAATTAAAAGAATTCTGGAAGAAAACAATATTGAAGTAAGTGACAATCGCAATAGTCAATTAAAAAAGAATCCTTTGGGTGTCAAAAATAATATTATCAATGAACTTAAAGTTAATTTTCAAAAACAATCTCTAAAGTGAAAATTGTTTTTTAATAAAGCAAATGAAATTAACACAGAAACTAATATTTGGCCTATGCATTTAGGTTTCTTATTTGTTAAATTAACCATTGATGGTAAAGCAATATATGGACCTTTATTCCTAAAAGAAGTCTACCTCGAAATTAGAAATGTAAGACCTTATTTAGTATCAAACGGTGATATAAAAGTAAATGAAAAATTATTATTTTTATTAAACAATGCTGACTTTGATTTAAATATTTCACAGAATTTTGGTGACTGATCAATTAAAGATTTAATTAAATACTTACATGAAGAATGAAGAGATATTTATAACTTTAATTTAGATCTTAATCAACCATTTAAACGTTGAATTCCAGAAGCTATTGGAAATCAAGCAATTGAATTTGAACCTGGTGTTGTTTTAGGTTTATTTCAGCCTAGTGGTGGCTATGCAAGAAATAGAATGCTTGAAATTATTAAGAACAAAGAACTTAATAAAATTCTTGATATTGAATTTAACAAAAACATCTATAAAAACAGGGTTAAACAAACAATTTATAATCCAAAGACATCGATTTTTAAAATCACACCAACAAATTATTCACAAGACAAAGCAATTGCATCAAGTCTAAATCAAAACACAATTATTTGAGGTCCACCTGGAACAGGTAAATCTCAAACAATTGTTAACATTTTGACAAATCTTTTGGTTTATGGAAAAAGTTCGCTTGTTTGCTCGCAAAAAAAAGCAGCCTTAGAGGTTATTAAGAATAGAATGGGTGCTTTAAAGATTTTTTGTCTTTTTATGCTGAATTCTAAAAATATGAATAAGAAGAATTTTTATCTACCTTTGCGAGAGTATTTAGAATATTTGGAAAACTATGATGATAAAGCAGACTTAAAACCATTGAGAATCATTAACCAGAAAGATATTCGTTTTGTAAACAACATTGCTAACTTTAGTAGTGATCCACGTTTTGTTAATATTACTCAAGCATTAGCTAAGGTACATAATAATTGAACATCATTTTCACAAGAAATTTGAAATGCAATTCTTAAATTACCTAAAAATATTTTGTACCCAACAGAGTTTAATTTTGATGACTCAAAAGCATTAGCAAAATCTATGCTTAAACTTAATAAGGTTAAATTCAAGTTTTGACACTTTAAAAACTGATTAGTTAAATTAACTGCTAACAAGATGTTTAATACATTTAAAAAGTTCCAAGGAAACTTAAATGATTCAGTTCAAGTTATTAAAAATTTAAAACAAGAAGACTTTGAATTCTTAAATGATTTAATAAATATTTTACCTTCGAACAACAATCAAGATGTCAGCGATGAAGCAGAACTTAAGAAGTTTATTGCTCAAGGAATTATTAAAAGAATTAACAATTTCACAAGCGAAGAAAAGGATCAATACTCTGAATTTGCAGCTACGATAAGACTTGGAACACTTGAGCCCTATAAATTTATTAAGCGCTTTGCTTATATGATTAAGAAAATTTTTCCTATTGTAATTGTTACTCCTGAAGCTGACCTAAGTGCATGAGTTAAAGATGAATTTGACTATGCAATACTTGATGAATCAAGTCAAATTTTCTTAGAAAAAGGTTTGCCAGTTCTTTATTTAGCAAAAATTAAAATACTTGCAGGTGATGACCAGCAAATGAAACCAAGTAACTGATTCGGGGTTCGTGTCAGCGATGATGAAAGCATCTACGGTAAAGTTGACAGCCTTTTAGATTTTGCTAAAAGTTTAGGTGTTTATAGTGTATTACTAGACAAAAATTATCGTTCAAACTATGCATCACTTATGACATTTAGTTCAAAATATTTTTATAAAAGTACTCTTGATGTTATTGACTCAGCAAATGTGGAAGCCGATTTTAAGCCAATTGATGTCTATGAAGTTAGCGGTACTTGAGAAAATAATCAAAATGTAGTTGAAGCTGAATTATCAATTAAACTTATTAAAGAAAACATTAATAAATATAACAAAATTATTTTGCTTTGTTTTAACTCAAAACAACAAGATTCAATAACATCAACAATCTTTAAAAATCACCCTGAACTAGAAAAAGCCATCAACAATGGTAATTTATTATTAAGAAACATTGAAAATATTCAAGGAGATGAAGCTGATTTGGTTATTGTTTCGATTGCTTATGATAGAAATACAGCTATTCATTCAACGTATGTTGGCCGCCCCGGTGGTATGAATGCATTAAATGTTGCAGTTAGTCGTGCCAAGGACAAAATGATTGTTATTAAGTCACTTCAGGCAAAAGACTTAACAATTATGACAGGTAACGAAGATGCTATTATGTTTAAGCGTTGACTTGAATTTCTTGAATTAAGTGATGCACAAAGACAAAATTTCTTGCACCTTGATGATGAAAGTTCAGCAAATAGTGAGCAAAATATAATTGATACTAAATCACTTAATGCTAATAGTTCTTTATTAAATCAGGAAATTAAAAACACTATTTTACAAGCAATTAAAGATAAACCATATTTAAAATTGATACCTAATGAAACATTAGGTACCTTAAAAGTTGATTATGTATTAAGAAGAAAACATGAACCAATTTTAACCTTTATGATTGATGACTATAATTATGTGAACAATCCTGAAGAATTCGTCATTTTTAAGGACTTGTGCAAATTTATAAGATCAAAAAAATATACTGTTTATAAATTGGATAGAATTTTGTGAGAGGATAAGAAGGAAGAAATATTGCAAACAATTGAATCGATTGAACCAGTTGATGTGACACAAGTAGTTGAAATTGCAAAAGAAATTCCTTCAAGTCAACTTGAAATTCTTGCACAAAACAACGAAGAAATTAAAGAGTCACAAGGAGTTGCCAATAATCAATCTCAACAAATGCTTGTAATTGTTGAAAATGCAAAAATGCTTGATATAAATGCTGAGCAAATCAAAAACCAAGAACACTCTGATTCATTTACAGTTGAGGAAGTTAAGGAAGTACCAGTTTTAGAAGCAAATGCTAAAAATGAAGCAATTGAGGATGTTTTAGAAAAAATAAGTCAAGATAGTGAAAATGCCAAAATAGAAAATAATAATTCTGTCGTTATAGATTCTAGCGAAACAAATAAAAGCACACAAGACGTTGTCGAATTAAATAAAGATAAAACTCAGGAAATTGGTTTTATTAAAGATGAAGCAACAATGGTTATTGATCTTGCTAATAGTGGTGAAATATCACAAGAATCAACAATGCCTATTTCTACCAAAAAGACTATAAAACAGGATAATACACAAAATGATGAAACTCACGATTCAATTGAAATCCAAGAAAAAACACTTGAACAATTAATTGAAGAAGGTGACAAAATTGAACAAAGTGAATATCTTGAACGTGAAGAAGTTAAAGTTAAAAGTTTCGAAGAATCTAAAAGAGAATGAGAGGTTATACTCACTCAAGAAATAAAAGTTAAAGAAAGAATAACAATACAAAGTAATGATAATAATTAATCTCCTTTTGGAGATTTTTTTGTGCAAAAAAACTATTGTCAAATGACAATAGTTCCTAAGTTATTATTTAGCTTCACGAGCAATTTTAATTAACATCGCAAATGTTTTAGGTTCACTAATTGCTAATTCAGAAAGCATTTTACGGTTAATTGTAACGTTTGCTCTCTTTAACCCATTAATAAATCTTGAATATGATAAACCCTCAACTCTAGTTGCAGCATTAATACGAGCAATTCATAATTTTCTGAATTCACGTTTAACTTGCTTACGGTCTCTAAATGCATATGTTCATGATTTAACAACTGCTTGTTTTACAACTTTGTAACCTATTGATTTGTGGCCAAAATATCCTTTTGCTAATTTAAGTCATTTTTTACGTCTTGCTCATGTAACTGTTCCACCTTTAACTCTCATGATAATTTCCTTTCACTATAAATTAAATAACTTCAAGTTGAGCATTAGATTAATGCTTTAAATCTCTTTACATCTGAAGAGTGCATTAATGCTGATTTACGAGCTTGACGTTTTTGTTTTGTTGTTTTGTTTTGGCTTAGGTGAGAACGATATGCTTGTTCACGCATAATTTTTCCAGTTCCTGTGATCTTAATACGTTTCTTAAGAGCACTTTTAGTCTTCATTTTAGGCATTTTATTGTTCTCCTTCGATAGTGTTTTCATTTGCAACACTGTCTTCTTGACTATCTGAATTTTTATCTACTAAGTTATGTTCTTTTTTATATTTATTAACCTTAATTTTATTTGGTTGTAAATACATATCTAAGAAACGGTCATTAACCAATGCAGCATCTTTTGCAATGTCTGCTAAGTCTTCAACAGCTTTATAAAATTTTTCTAATGTTTTATGACCTAGTTCAGGGCGTGCCAATTCACGTCCTCTAAATTTTAAACTAACCTTAATTCTATCGCCTTCAAGTAAAAATTCTCTTGCTTTTTTAGCTTTGACATTTAAGTCATGTTCACCGATAAGAGGTGTAAGCCTTATTTGACGATTTTGAATAACAGTTTGCTTTTCCTTAGCTGCTTTTTGTTTCTTTTTTCTTTCGTATTTAAATTTTCCATAATCTAAAATACGCGCAATTGGTTTAGGTTGAACACTGATTAAAACTAAGTCTAATCTTTGTTCCTTAGCCATTTCAATGGCTTCACGTGTTGGAAAAACACCAATTTTTTCACCATTTGCTCCGACAACAAACACTTTTTGAAAAGGTATGTTTTCATTAATCATGTGTTCTGCTGTAGGTTTTTTCATTTTTCCTTGTGGTTGTATAGTAAACTCCTTATAGATAAATTTTAAAATAAAAGTAAAAGTGGTTTCCCACTCTCAACTACATAAAACTTAAAATTAGGTTTTAATTGTAGCATAAACCCAAAGCTATTGGCTATCAGGTGAGAATTAAGATTCTACTTTCTGCAATTAAATATTGCTTATTTATTTTATCACACATTATTAAATAATGTAACAAATAATTTTAGGTAATGGTTTTATTTTATTTTGTCCACCCTGTTTTTATCTTTTATTTTGTCCATTTTTAGGTTTCAATTATTATTTTAAAAAGGAGAATTTAAATTATGGAAAATCTTGTAATTAAAACCAGATTTCAAGCAGTTGATACAGGTAAAACAACTGATTATGAAGATAAAAAAATTTTAGATTTAAAAAATTCAACAATATTGAAATAGACCAAATGCCGAAATATCAAAAATATTAGGAAAATTGGGTTGTAGAACATCAACAAAAACAATTAAAAGATATAGAAATCAAATATTGATTGCATCTACAAATAACCAAGATGCAATCAGTATATCACATGGTAATAAAAATAAACTTAGGGGTGTGAAAGTAAGTGATTCAGTTATTATTGATTTAACTAATAGATATTATGAATTAGTGGAACATATTGAGAAAATATCAAAAGGTGATCTTAGTGTAGCCTTGTTGCATTTTTACAATAATGAGACTTACTAATGATGAAAAAAATTGTTGCCTTTCACTACCTTTTATAAAAGAATGCTTAGACTTGGTTATTGCAGTTCATATGCAACGAGAAAAGTAAAAAAATGAGATTAAGAGAAGAAGAATGTTTTTAGAAAACGGTCAAGATATTTCTAAAATCGAGGCACAGTTTATTAAAATTTATGAAAAAATTCTAAATAAAAATCCATTAAAAGGTGTTTACCAAAATAAAAGTTCTGACTATGATTTTGGGCAAATTATTGAAATTGATGCAACACCACTTCATCTTTTTGGAGAAAGTAAGAAGTACCATATTTATAATGCTTTGTTGATGCGGCAACAAAAAGTTTGTTAGCAATCTGAATTGACATTGAGGAAACAACAATTGGATATCAAAATCTTCTAACACAATTATTTAAAAGGTATGGCATTCCACAAGTAATAATAACGGATAGAAGAAGAACTTTTTGAGGTTCAGATAGTACAAGAACAAGTATGGAAGAAGCGCTAAATGCAAGAGGAATTGAACTTATAACAAGCGACAATCCAAAGGCAAAACCAAATGTTGAAAGATCATTTTGAACATTGCAAAGATGAATAGGAACATTCTTTCATACAAACGGAATCAACTGTTTTGAAGACTTTTTGGGAAAAATTGAACTTTTAATTGATGAATACAACAAACAATTTAAAAGGCCGAAGCAGTAAGTAAAAAATCAAATGTTTTTAGAAAGCCAAATACTGAAATTTTTGAAGAAGAGATGAATCTTGTAATTAAAAGAAAAATAGTTAATCATACTGTGAGATATGACAACAAATATCTTGCTCCATTTGATAATAATGGCGCTAGGGTTTCTATGTTTGAAAGTGGAGGGGCAAAGCATGGTAACTCCTGAAAATAAATTATTCTTTGTTGAGGGAAAAGAAAATATGAAGCCAGAGTACCGAAAGGAAACGAATTGAGCGCAATCGATGTATATGCAATATCAAAAAATCTTGATCCACAACATCAAGGTGTAAGAGTCTACAATTAAAACCATGCTTCATAATAGAACATGAACATCCAGTACATTTGAAAAACTTGAAAATATATTTAAGAATTCTGCAAACCCAAACAATAAAGACATTGAATTTATTAAAAAACTATTAAGTGAAAATCTTGAAAAGTTAAATGATATTACAAAAGAAATGAAGGAATTTATTGACGCTAATTACAAATCATTTAAGTAAGTTTTTCTTGTTTCTTCTTTTTTAAAAGAAGAAAGCCTGTCTAGCAAGACAAAAAGAAGTTTTGCTTCTTAAGACCGACAGGTCTTAATAAGAGCCAACGGCTCAATACTTATTAAATAAGTTATTTTTATTTCAATCAACAATTTATTTGTTGATTGAAGAATATTTAAAAGAAATTAACAAATGATGTCAATCCCCAAAAGTTATGAAAAAACTTTAGGATTGAAGACAAAATGAATTAATTAAAAGCAACTTATTAATGATGTTGTATGTTTTAATATGCAAAATTTTAAAAAATGTAATTTAACATTTAAAAATGCGGTAAACCTTAATGTTGTACACACAAAACAAAAAAATAACACATTTTTTGCTGTTTTAGTTAAAAAAATAGCCAAACTTTTATGTGTTTTGGCTATAATTTTTACAACCTTAAAAATTGGACAAAATAGAAGAAAATTATCAAAATAATGTAACAAATAATTTTAGGATGTGTGAATTCCAAAACAAATTGAGCTCTTTAAATTCCAAAACAATTTGAACACTTTGTGGTAATTTTTCATTAGATTATTTTATGAATAAAGACACAAAAGATAAGGTATCAAAAAGTTAATTTTATAATTTAGTGCCTTATTTTTTATATTTATAAATATCCATATGAAAAAATCATTTAATACTAATCACAGAGATTCAACTGAATATGAATTAAATAAAAAATTAATATTGAAAAAATTGTTTTCTATTTAAAAAAGGCTTTACTGCAAGAAGAATTCATTCTTTGATTGGAGATGGATCGAGCGGAATTTCTTATTCAACTATTAGAAGATACATTAAACAAATTAGAGAGTGTGAAAAGGAAAATGCAACATCAATTGTAATGTATTCACATGGAAATTTAAACAACAAAAATGCAGAAAAAGATTTTAACAATGAAATAGAAAAGGCAATTACAAATATGAAATTAAAGGACAAAGAATATTTTAAAGATAGGGACAAAAATAAGTTTTCTGTACCTTTTAATCATTTTTTAAAAATAAAGACGAAGATAAACTTAAAGAAAAAATGTGCCTTACAACATTCATAAATAAATGTAATATGACAGGCTATGTTAAACCTACACAACATAAGAAAACAAGGAGAAATGTTAGAAATTATTTAATTGCATTAACAAAAACAGAAGATAAAAATATAAACAAAAAACAGCTTTATATAAAGATTAAATCAATTGATAATATGGAGAATGTTAAAAGGTTACCAAGAACAATGAATTCAGTTAAATTTGAATTTGGTGAACAAGTGCAAGCAGACGCTTGTTATGAAGCGTGAATTAAAGAATTAGACAATTTTCATATATATTTCATATATATACAATTGTAGAAACATCTTCCAAAATGTTGGTCTCAATATATGCTGAGAAAGAAGAAACAACAATAGGTTATATGAAACTTTTTGAACTTCTTTATAGGGCTTTGGGATTCCAATGTCTGTTAGAACAGATAAAAGAACGTGCTTTTCTTACAAAAGGAATGATACTGAATTAGCACGACAAATCATAAAAAAGGTACTGAAGTATCGTCTGCAAGTTACGGCGAATTTAAACTAGATGTGGAGCGAACAAACAGAACTTTACAACCTTGGTTAATAATTTTTTACGTGATAATAATATAAAAACTATTGATCAAATTAATGAAAATGCTCACTTGATCATTAATAAATATAATGAACATTTCAATAAAAAATAGGTGATAAATTAAATTTCTTTATAAAACCAAAAGATGAAATGGATACAAAGTTATATCTATCAATTGATAGAAAATTCAACAATGGTGTTATTCAATTTCAAAATAAATTTTATATACCGGTTACAGATGATAACAAGTACAAAATTATACAAAACGGTGTGGAATTGAGGTTCGTTCATAATTCAAATAATGAGTATTTCTTCATTATCAACAATAAACTATTCAAAGCAAGAATATTACGTGATGATGAGTTAACTGAGTTTCAAAAATTTTGTAAAACATTTCATTTGTTCTATGATGACAAAAGATCAGAATGCTTATATCGGGCCACAAAAGCAAGTAAAGACTTTTTACCTTACCTACGAAAGTTAATTGATGACATTAGCAATACTTCTAATTGCTCAAATGAACTCCTTAAAGAAAATCTAAATATGGCAGAATTAATTTATAAATCATTAAGCGATAACTATAAATTATTGCTAGATTCAGTTGAAAAAACAGCCAGCAACTAACTAACTGTTTATAAAAAAAGGCAATAATGGAGAATTTAATTCTCCATTTTTATTTTAAAAAATAATAGTTAATTCCAAAACAAAAGGAGAACTTATAGGAGCTCATTTTGTTTTGGAATTAAACACAAAAAAGAGCTCAATTTGTTTTAAAACTTACACACATTATTAGATAATGTAACAAATAATTTTAGGATGTTAGATATAGATCTTTGATTAGTACATTTTCAAATAATACAATGAAAAATTAAAACGAGGCAACTGCCTCGTAAATTTTATCAAGCATAGTAAACGTTTGAACTCTTTGGTGAATCTTCTCATTTAGTAACGCTGTCTTTTGTTCTGAATTCGCCTTTACGTCTAATATTACTTTGAACAATACCATTAATTGTGCTTGCAACTGATGTTAAAATACCAATAATTGATGTGATTGCAGCAATACTAATTCCACCATTAATGTTTGCTTCTTGTTCTTTTGTTAAAGGTTTAAAATTTAGTGGTTTATTTTTCATTTTTCTCCTTTCACAATTCACTTTACAAAATTAACTTAAATGTTTAATTTCTGGAATAATTTGGTAAAAATTATGCCAAAATCACAAAAAATTACAAAGCCTCCACACTTTGTAATCAAAATTTATTTTCTATTTTGTTCTAAATTTTCAAGTCTTTCATTTAGTTTTTTAAGTTCATTTAAAATAAGTTCTTCTGTTGTTGGCTTTGGTTCAATAACAGCAGGTGGGTTTTTCTTTAATTTTTTAGCTTCAATTACGTTTCTAATTAAATATATCACTATCAAGGCTACAAAAATTATAAATGCAACAATAATAAACGAAATTAGTGCTGCTAAGAATTTACCAATTAAAATATTGCCAACTTTTAATTCTTTAACTTCATCAACATTAAACAATTTTGCAATTGCTTGCATAATAACATCGTTTGCTAACGAAGATACAACTGCATTAAATGCAGTACCTAATAAAAGACCGATAGCAAGCATGAACATATTGCCACGTTTAACAACTGTTCAAGCATCATTACAAGATTTTTTAAACATGATTTAATTATATATTCTTTTAAATTCTATAATATGCAATAAGGTATTTTTTCATAATAAACACATTTGATTTTGGTTTTATATTTTTTTCTAAAACGCCTGTTTTATAGGCTAATAAAAAAATAAGTAATTTTAAAATTACTTACTGTTTTTTTGATTTCTTGCTTGTTTGTTTTTTGTCTTTGGTCTTTTCAACTTTTGCTTTTGGCTCTTTTTTCTCTTTAGAAGTTGCATTCTCACTTTTGGTTTCAACAACAACTTTTTCGCTTTTTTCTTCTTGTTTTGCTTTTGTATCAACTGATGAATTTTGGTTAATTACAACTAAGGCTGGTTTAATAACTCTATCATATAGTTTAAATCCAACTGCACTAACTTTGATAATTGAATTGTGTTTTTTATCAGCATGTTTTTCAACTTCAAGCACTTTTTGAGTATTAGGATCAAAGTCATCTCCAATTTTAGGTTCAATTGCTCTGATGCCGTGTTTTGTTAAAACATCATTAATCAAATTAATAATCATTTCAAAACCTACAACATAGTTTTTAACACCACTATTTTCCGATCGAGCACCTGCTTTAATTGCTCCTTGAAGTGTGGCAAAATGAGTTGAGAAATCTTCGAAGAATTTTTGAAGTGCATATTGTTTAATTTTGTCAACTTCTTCCTTTGGAACTGTAACTCTTTGAACTGTTTCAGGAACCTTTGCAGCTCTTAATTCTTTTAATTCTGCATTTTGCTCTTCTAATTGTTTTCTAAGAACATCAACTTGTTTTCTTAATGCAGCAGGGTCAACACCTTTACTTTCTTGCTCGCTTGTTTGTTCTAATGATTTAGTAGTTTTATTTGACATTAATTCTTTAATTTGTTTAGCTTTATTGTCAACATCTTCCTTTAAAGCAGTATTGTCTGCAACGAATTTCTTATTATCTTCAATTAATTTTTGAATAATTTTTTCTTGGTTCTCATATTGTTTTTTAATATCAACAACATTTTTTGAGAAATTATCATTTTCGACTTTTAAGTTATTAATTTCATTCATTTGTTTTTCGTTTTTGGCTTTGAGTTCTTCAAGTTCTTTTAAATGATTACCTGTTGATGTGCTTAATTTTTGAATTTCTTCTCTTAAAGCTATTAATTGTTTATACGATTTAACATATTCGCTGTCTTGGTAGTCTAAAACTTCAACAACAAATCTAAAAGTTTTATCTTTAAAATCAGAAACCTCATAATTTTTTGGAAAACTTACAACAAAGTCAATAATCGGTCTAACTGTTCGGTCAATAATATTGTTGTCAAAATTTGGTAAAAATGTGTTTTCACCTAAAATAAAACTAACTTTTTCTTTTGACAAATGTTTTTGATATACATTTGAACTATTATATACCGCAACATTCGCAACTATGCCCTCACCAATTTTAAATTTATTTAAATTTGGAACTACTTTCATTATTTTTCTCCTTCTTCTTTTCTAGTGATTGGTTTATTTTCAATAAATTCCTCAAGTGCTTTGAGAGCACTAAAACCCTTCTCATAATCCATTCGGTTTGTGCCAACAAGTGCTATTTCTTTAATTTTATTTTGTGTTTCAATTTTTTTACTTATAAATGTACTGTGATCATCAAAAATTGCAATTTTTAAATTCTTGTCTTCATCAATTTCGCTTTCTATTGTTTTTCATATCGATTTGTTTTCAATTAAGTGAAGTATTCTACTTAGGTCTTGTCTTGAAATATCATCGGCTAAAATTATATTATCTTTACCGTAAACTACATTAGCATTTTTAATTTGAAAGTCAAAAACATTTGTAACAAAACTTTGAAGAATACTTTCATAGTTTTTTATTGTTTCTGACAATATTGGAGTGAGTGCTTCAGCAGTACTCTTGAGTTTTAAAATAGGTACATCTATCAATCTTTCTTTAAATATTCGTATCGCAATTTTTAAATCTTCCATTGACACGAGATTTAAGTCAATAGTTATTGTTTTAGATGTAACTTCACCATATGAGGTAACTAAAATAATGGTTGCTTCTGAGTTGTTTAGTGGAACTAATTGAATACTCTTAAGCGTCGCGTCCTCATTACTTTCTGATGTAACTAATGTTATACCAACTGTTTCACAAATAGTTTTTGCTGCTTCTTTGACAGTTTGGTCAATTGAAACTCTACGTCTAGCAAAAATGTCCTTTAATTTTTCATATAAAACATTTGAATCTTTATTTACCAAATTTTTAACATAGTAGTTATAACCAATATTCGATGGAATACGACCACTAGAAGTATGCGTTTTTTCCAATAAACCTTGATCTTCAAATTCATTTAGTATATATCTAACTTTTGAGGATGAAATGCTTAACTTATATTTCTCAACAAGCATTTGAGATCCAATTGGTATACCTTCCTCAATATATGATTCAATTACATATTTAAGAATTTTCTTTTTTTCTTCATTTAATGATATTTCAGCCATGTACTAATTATATATTAAAGTTAGTTTTATGTTAGTAATTAACATATAGAGTGCTAAATTTGTTTTTTATACTTATTAGCCTGTTTTATAGTTATTTTAGTTAAAATTTGTTGCTACATATTAAATATTTTTCTTGTCTAAGTGCCAAAAATAAAAAGTAAGAGTTAGTTCTCTTACTTAATTAAAATATCACTATTCAACTTTTGTATCAGTTGCTTGGGTTGGTGTTGCAACTTCTTCTTTTGTCATTAAAATAATTATGTGTGCAACAAAGTCGCAAATCGCAACAAAGAAACCAACAATGTATAAAATAAATGGCAATTTATATTGTTCTTTGCTTACAATTTTAACCATGATTAATATCTTTAAAATAAATACTGTAATCATTGAAAAAAATGCTAACACTACTGCAAACAATACACCTGTGCTTGCAGCAAGTACACCTGTTGATCCTATTTGTGGACTAGTCATTGAAGCAACAAAAGTTGGGTACAATAATGCTATTGAAACAACAACTAATATTGCAGCGATAACTTCAATAAGGATTGCTGATAGTGCTAATTTCTTTACTTTTGACATATTTAATTTTCCTTAAAATAAACTGAATTATTATTTTTTAGTCTTTTGCTTTTGTTTTGCTAAACGTTGGTTAAATTTATCAATCATACCAGTTGCTTTTGTTTTTGTTCTATCTCCTGTATAAACTACATGGCAACCTGAACAAACATCGACAGAAATTGATTTTTTAGTTGAGCCAAATTGAAACTTTTTACCACAAGTTGAGCATGTTGCATCAACTGTGAAGTATTGTGGATGTATATTTTTTCTCATAAATAAACTCCTTTAACTATTATTTTGAGTAGAACTCAACAATAAAGTTTTCCTTAATTTCTGGATGTAATTCGCTTCTATCTGGCATTCTGTCATATTTAACACTAAAACCTTTACGGCTTAATCATGTTGATGCTGATCTATCTTTTAGATTCGATTCAATAACTGAATTTTTGTGGCTCTTTTCCTTTAATTCAATTGTTGAACCAACTTCAACATGCATTGAAGGGATGTCAACTTTATGTCCATTTAATGTAAAATGGCCATGGCTAACTAATTGACGTGCTTGGCGACGTGTTGATGCAAAGCCAGCTCTATAAACTAAGTTGTCTAGACGGCTTTCTAAAAGTTGTAACAAGTTTGTACCTGTAACACCCTTAATTTTTGTAGCACGTATGTAGTATTTGTGCATTTGTCTTTCATTTAAACCATAAACATATTTAACTTTTTGTTTTTCATAAAGGTGAAGTCCATAGTCACTTAATTTAACACGTTTGTTTCCGTGTTGACCAGGTGCATATGTTCTTTTTCTACCTTTTGAAAATTCTTTACCAGTTTCTAAAATTGAAAAACCATAACGACGGCTCTTTTTAAAAACAGGACCTCTATATCTCATATTTCCTCTTTCTGCATAAAACAAGAAGAGGGCAATCTCTAGATGAATTAATAAAGTTCTAATGATTTTGGTCTTAGCAGCAAACCTACTTTCAACTCAATACGAAACTTTATTATTTTTCTCCTATGAATGCCTGCTGTTATATGCTATTTAATTTTATATTAAAAGTTAATAAATCATAACAAATTTGTTAATTACTGATTTTGTTGTTTTTTTTACTCATTTTTTATACTTTCGGTCACTTTATTTTCAAATTTTATTCGTAATGTTGATTTTCAAAAATAACTTAATCCTATTGGTGCAAAGATCGCTATAACAATCATCAAAACATTCAACGCAATCACAATTGCAATCTTGCCACCACGGTAAAAGAATGGCTCAATAAAATTTAAGAAACTATAAACTACTATGTCACTGTCAACATATTGACTTAACACATTTGCTTTATTTGAGTAATTGTTAGTAAAGTTACCTGAGTATTTTCTGCCTAATCAAAATATCACAAAAGCTAATACAAAATAACCAATTACACCTAAATTTGATAAAAACATAAGTTTTTTATCAACAACAATATTTTTGCGATTGAAAATTAAAATTAGAATTCCAATAAAAGGGTTAATTGCATGAACATTTGTACTTGTAAATAACGCTAATGCAGTATATTTTGCACCAAATACTTTTGGGAAAATTAAACTTCAATAAATTGCAAATGTAATAGTTATATAAACAACACTAATAAAGAAAGTTTTTTGAATTCTTTTATTGTTGTAAAAGTAACCAAAAAGTACCATACTAATACCTAACAAGAAGTTAGACATATATGTAAACGTTTGAGTATATTTTCAACTATTACCTATAAATGAAGGTGCAGCTTTAGATGCTTGAATCTTAGCAATAATGCCAGGGTTTGCAGCCTCAAGTTCCTTAATTATTTTATCTAATTTAATTGAAGTATTTAGTCAGGTTAAAACTAAGCTTAATAGTGTAATTGCTAAAACAATTACTCCAAAAATAAAGGTAATTTTTCTTAAAATTGTTCAATTTTTAAAGTCAAAATTACATTTTTTTTCACATGTAGAATTTGTCATTTTTCATCCTTTCAATAGTTAAAACTTAATTATTATAAATTATTTTAAAAAATGAGAAAAAATAATTTAATTATTAGAACTTTTGCATTTTTACAATTTATCTATAAAATAGTGTTTTTTGACAAAAAAACGAACATTTAATTAGTTAAATTATTAATATGATTAACCGTTCAAAATAATTAAAAAAAATCTTAAAAATTAGACATTTAGTGCTATAATATTTTAATATATTTTATATATTAAAAGTTTGTAAGGAGGAATTCCATGAGTAACAAAAAAAATGACAAAGAAAAAGAAGTAAAAAGCAAACTTAATTTAGATGATGACAAAGATCCAATTATTGAGGAATTAAATGAAGAATATATTCCTGATGAAGAACTTTTTGTTGCTTTTAAACCACAAAAAAATGAAGCAAAAGTTGTTGATGAAGAGGAAGAAGAAGTACCGCAAAACAAAGATGACTATGTAGTTCAATCTCAAATTTTAGAATCTCCAAAAGATGGCATTCATCCTATCGAAGTGCATAAAGAGATGAAAAACTCATTTTTAGAATATGCAATGAGTGTTATTGTTTCTCGTGCTCTTCCTGATGCTCGTGATGGACTTAAACCTGTTCATAGACGGATTCTATTTGATATGAATGAATTAGGTATTACATATAGTTCTCAACACAGAAAAAGTGCTCGTATTGTTGGTGATGTTTTAGGTAAGTACCACCCTCATGGTGATAGCTCGGTTTATGAAGCAATGGTTCGTATGGCTCAAGACTTCAGCATGCGTTATCCACTTGTTGATGGTCATGGAAACTTCGGTTCAATTGATGGTGATGAAGCTGCTGCTATGCGTTATACAGAAGCTAGAATGAGTAAGTTAGCAGGAGAAATGTTAGATGGGATCAAAAAAGACACAGTTGATTTTGTTGATAACTATGATGCTAGCGAAAAGGAACCATCAGTTTTACCAGCAGGCTTTCCTAACCTTTTGGTTTCAGGCGGTAGTGGTATAGCCGTTGGTATGGCTACAAGTATTCCACCACACAACTTAGGCGAAACTATTGATGCAACTATTGCTTTAGCTAATAATCCTGACATTGATATTTATGAATTAATGAAATTTTTACCTGGTCCAGACTTCCCAACAGGTGCTATGATTTTAGGAAACAGCGGAATTAAAGATGCTTATTTAACAGGTAAGGGTTCAATTCCAATTAGGTCAGTAGCTAAGGTTGAAGAATACTCAAATGGTAAGGGTAAAATTATTGTTACCGAAATTCCTTACGAAATTAAGAAAACTGCAATTATTGAAAAAATCGCTGAGTTGGTTAAGGATAAACAAATTGAAGGTATTTCTGACTTGCGTGATGAAAGTAGTCGCGAAGGTATTAGAATTGTTATTGATGTTAAAAAAAATGTTAATCCTTACGTGTTATTAAATAAACTTTACCGTCAAACAAATTTACAAGCAAACTATAACGTAAACTTTGTGGCTCTTGTTAATGGAGAACCTAAAGTATTAAATCTTAAACAAGCTCTTGAAGTTTATCTAAAACATCAAGAAGATGTTGTTACAAGAAGACTTAAATTTGATCTAGGTAAGGCTGAGGATAGATTACATATTTTAGAAGGCTTGAAAATTGCTGTTGAAAATATTGATGAAGTGATTGCTATAATCAAAAAATCTAAAACTGATGCTGAAGCACAAACTAATTTATCTAAAAGATTTAATTTAACTGAAAAACAAACAAAAGCAATAGTTGACATGAGACTTGGACGTCTAACTGGGCTTGCTATTGAAAATATGCTTGAAGAAATGGCTCAATTAAGAAGCGAAATCGAAAGAATCTTATTTATCTTAGCTAACCACAGTGAGTTAATTAAATTAATTGTCCAAGAATTAAGTGAAATTAAAGAAAAATACAATGACAAACGTAGAACACAAATCAACTATGAAATTCAAGGTACTATAACTGATGAAGATTTAATTCCACAGCGTGATATTGTTATAACCACAAGTTCAAAAGGCTTTGTTAAAAGAATGGACTTAGAAGAATATAAAACACAACGTCGTGGTGGTGTTGGCATTGGTACAATGAAAACATATGATGACGACGACATTGCTTCAATACTAACAACAACTACTCATACAGACTTACTTCTATTTTCAAATCAAGCTCGCGTGTATCGTATTAGAGCTCATGAAATACCAGAATTATCACGTCAAAGTAAAGGTGTTGCATTTATAAATATTATCCCTTCACTTCGTGTTAAAGAAGGCGAGAGAATTGTTTCAATGCTCCCTGTTGATAACTATGACGAAGAACATTATTTATTTACAGCCACTAAAAATGGTATTATCAAGAAAACTAGATTAAGTGAATATGAACGAATTAACTCAAATGGTAAATATGCGTTTAATCTCCGTGAAGGCGACGAGTTAATTAGAGCAATAATTATTACAGATAATGACTTACTTCTTCTTGCAAATGATGAAGAACGAATTGTTAAATTCCAAGCTGTTGACTTTAGACCAATTAGTAGAACTGCAACAGGTGTTAAAGGAATGGGCCTTGATGACCACCAAACTGTTTCAAGTGCTTCATCAAGCCAAGAAGGTGAACTAGTTTTAACTATTGGTAAAAAAGGTTTTGGAAAGCTTACACATCATTCATTATTTAGATTAATTAAACGTGGTGGAAAAGGTGTAAAAGGTATTAATAGTAAATCGGCTGGAAATATTGTATTTGCACGCTTTGTAAATCCACAAGATGAACTACTAATTATTACAACAAGTGGGCTAACAATAAGAACTGCAATTAGCCAAATTAGCCAAACCGGTCGTGCTGCCAAAGGTGTTAAGATTATCAATCTAAAAAAACGTGAAGAAATTCAAGCAGTTGAAATTATTAAGATTGATGAGAAAACCGATCCAGAAGCAACAATGGCTGCTACTGCTGTTGTTCAAAGTATTATTGAACAAAGTCAAGAAATTAGCCTTGACGATACAAATAGTAGTGAAATTGAAAGTAATGCACAATAATTTAACAAATTTTTAATATATTAGGTAAAGCATGCAAACAAGTAATTCAAAATTAAAAGATTCAGTTATCGCATCAAGCGATAATCTTTTAATTTGTAATAATGGATTTTTACTTAAATCATATGCAGGAAATAAAATTGAATTATCAACAATCCTTCGACTTATGCAAGCTTTTAATAATTCAATTTTAAATAAGCATTGTAATATTTTATTAAGCTATGAAGGCAGTTCATTTGATAGTGATAATTTTAAATATATAGCATCATATTTTATTCAAAAAGGTCACATTGTATTTAACTATCATAATTGCTTATCCACTAACTTAATTTTAGACGAATTTGCCTATAAAAAAGGTAAATACGACTTTTTGATAAAATTTAATAATATTATAAATAATCACTATCTCGAAGTTAAAATATTAGATAACAACTTTGAACTTTTAAATACCCAAGTACAAGAAAATATATACAATTATTATCAAAATAATTCATGAGAAAATCAGGAAATTAAGCTTAATAGTCCAATATTAATCAATGAATTTGAACTCATTGATGAATTAACTTCAAATGAACAAATGCTTAAGGCTTTTACCAATGTTAAGCAAAGATATAAGACATTGAGTTATTTTGCTTATGATAATGACTTTAGTAAAAGAGTTGGCAGTGAGTTGTTAAATAATTATCAATGTAAATTTATTAGCAATAACAAAAATATTTCACTTTCAAGATTAAAGTGATTATCATTTTTCGCAACACGTTCTCTTTACTACAAACAAAAAATTCAAAACATTTTTCACTTTGATAACAATAGTAATCTTAGTGTTTGTTTAAGATTAAGTGAAAAATTTAAGTGACTAAATTCACATGAATTAGTTTTAATTTACCTTGATTTTTTCTTAGAAGAAATCAAGCGGAATGGAATTGATATTACAAATTCCTTTGTAATTGTTCCTCAAAACACAACATTTCAAATATTAGAATTATTGAAGCAGTATAAAGTTAAATATTATTATTATGATCCAAATGGAAACAGCAAGTTATTAAAGAGTGAAAATTGCTTATTTGCTTATATTGAGAATAAATATATTGCAAATCCACGTTTTTCTAACCAATTTAATAACTATTATTTCTTTATTTGCTTAATCTGAATGCTGAATAGTTATACAAATAGAAATAATTTACTTTCATTTAAACATAATCAACTGAGTGAGCGTGTTGGAAAGGTTAAGATTTTTAAAAAATCATATAAATTTCAATTTGACAAAATTGATAATTTACTGAAATACTTTTCATTAAATTATAAGAGGTGATTTGTTACTTATAATGCTTATAAGGTTTGAAATGATAATAAATATATGCTTTTTAAATTAATTAACAATAGAAAGCACCAAGCAATCTTTTATTGAGATGACATAAGAGAAAGGCTTGTTGTTGAGTACCAAATGTGCAGTCATTTTGAGGACATTTCTAATAGTATTTGAATAGATAAAATTAAGCTTCAAATTTTGTTGTATTTTCTTATAAAACAGTCAAATTCGTCAAAATTCACTAAGAGTATTAAAAACAAAAACCACCCATAGCTTGAAAACTTTAACATAATATTTAATTCTTGGAATTGAATATGACTTCCTACAATAGTGAGCAAAATTTTAAAAATATAAGGCCTTGTAAACCTTATATTTTTGCTATTCTAGTTTGTTGCACTATTAGTAAATTCATACTCAATTAACTTGGTATCATTTGAGTTCTCATCACTTGAATTATTAATAGTTAATTGAACTTTAAAGGTAAAGTTAAATGCAATTTTGTTACTTTCTTCTTTAAAATTGTTAATTTTAGTTCCCATTATTTTAAGATCAATTACTTGATATTTATCGTTAAATATTCCGGTATTTTCATCAAAATTAGAACTACTTAATGTAATCCCTTCATTTGTTAAATTTCATGCTTTAAGTGTTGCTAATTTGTATGTTTCGTTTTCCTTTGAAATTAATGATGTTCATGAGTTTTGACCTGATGTAAAGCCAAAGTAACTTTGGTCACTGCTATTTATTTCAAAATCAGCTTTCTTACCTTCATTTGTATATTTATCAGTAACCTTTTTAACTAATGCACTATATTCTTGATCGCTACCTGCTTTATTAATTAATTTAAATGTTTTTGTTAAATCTTTAAATACTTCTGCACTCAATTTTTGGAAACCGTCTATTGTAACAATTGGTTTATTAGTTGATTGATATTTAACACCACTCTTTTCACAATTGAACTCATACTTAACAAACAATTTACCTTGTTCATCATTTGACTTGGCTTCTATTGTATTAATAGTAACTTGATCGCTTTCAAAGTTTTTATAATCATCACTTATGGTAATTAAATTATTTGTAAATTGTTGAGAAGCATTTTTACTATTAAATTTGCCACTATAATATGAAGCATATTTATCATCACTTGGCTTACTAATTGTTACAACAGTTTCAAGAAATTTAAAGTAATCTTGAATATCACCATCTTTTAGTTCTATTTCTGAACTAACTGTTGTAACAGTTTTTTCTTTAATTTGACCATTTTCCTTGTAATTATATTTAAGACTAAGTGTAATTGTATAGTTGTCGCTAGATTTATGGTTTAGTGATAATCCTGAAATTGAAGCACCTGCATTTAGGAATTTGTCAACTTTAATTTCATTGTTATCTTGTGTTCAAAGTTTATATTCACTAATATATGGTTTTAATTGTTCATTTGTTAGATTTTTAATTTCACTAATCTTTTTCTTATCTTTAAACAACTTGTTCTTGTCTACTTTTGCACTTAGGGATTTAGCAGAAGTGAACATTTTAAAATAATTTGATGACTTAATTTTTGTTTTCTTGAATGCTGTTCCTTTATATGAACCACTAACCTCAAATTCAATATTTCCTTCTTTGTCATCTGATCTAATAAGTGTTGCTTGAGTAATAATAAAGTCTCCAGCATTGCTATTTGATTTAATTTTTGACTCATTCATTGAAGCAAAAATGTCTTTATCTAATCCAAGAGCACTTTCAAGTGAACTAAAGTGCTCGTTAGATAGTTCACTTTGAACTTGTGGATTTAAAACTTTCTTTTTAAAACCGGTAATTTTTTTACTAAATTCTTTAACGTTTGTTGGGTTGTTTATTTCTTTTAATTCAAATTTAATGATTAATTCACCACTTTGGTCATCACTGCTTAGTTCTTTAACCGTAGCACTAATTTTGTTATTTTTAACATCAATAATTATCTTGTCCTTGCTAATTGAACTAGGTAAATGATTTCCGTATTTATCTGCATCTATATTTTTAATCTTAATTTCAACATTACTTAGTTCATTATCTAAATTAATACTATGAGAAGGTTCATTTTTCTTTTCTTGACCGCAACTTGAAGATATTAGAGCACTTGTTAATAGTGTGAAAGTTGACATTGAACCTAGTGATAATAAAATCTTTTTATTCTTTTTCATTTTTACTCTTTTCCTATTTAAAATAATTTTGTTAATTATTATATTACATATGGTAATAAGACTTATTTAATAAATTAAGCCCCGAACATTCCTTTGCGAACAGCCTCATATGTTTTGTTTCCAAAGAACTCTTTAACAAGGCTTAGACCAAATTCCATTGAACTCGCCGCACATCTTCCGCTAATAATGTTTTTATCTACAGTAACCATTTGTTCATTTCGTCCATCTCCACTAACTATTGACTCAATTGGAAATGAACTATATTTAACTTGATTACTAATTAGTTTGTTTTCAAATAAAACATTTGGTGCATCACATATTGCACATACCTTTTTATTGTTTTTTATAAAGTATTCTATGACTTCTATGCTTTTAGGATCTTTTCTTAATTCTTGTGCACCTTTACCACCTGGGATAAATATAGCATCATATTCATCAAGATTTACTTTATTTTCTAATTCAAGTGTACATAGACCAAATTGTCCACTAGCACTCTTATATTTGTGGTTATAAAAAGTAATTTTGTCTACTTTGCTACTTCTTTTAAGGCAAGCAATAACAGTTGTTAGTTCAATATCATTGAACATTGGGTGAGTTAAAACTAATAATTTCATTTTTGTCTCCTTTAAATATTGTTTAAATTATATACAAAATAAATGCGTTATTTTATTCAACATTGCAACAATAAATTGGTATTAATTATATAATTAACTGTAAGTTTTAAAACAAATTGAGCTCTTTTTTGTGTTTAATTCCAAAACAAAACGAGCCCTATAAGTTCTCCTTTTGTTTTGGAATTAACTATTATTTTTAAAATAAAAATGGAGAATTAAATTCTCCATTATTGCCTTATTTTTTATAAACAGTTAGTTAGTTGCTGGCTGTTTTTTCAACTGAATCTAGCAATAATTTATAGTTATCGCTTAATGATTTATAAATTAATTCTGCCATATTTAGATTTTCTTTAAGGAGTTCATTTGAGCAATTAGAAGTATTGCTAATGTCATCAATTAACTTTCGTAGGTAAGGTAAAAAATCTTTACTTGCTTTTGTGGCCTGATATAAGCATTCTGATCTTTTGTCATCATAGAACAAATGAAATGTTTTACAAAATTTTTGAAACTCAGTTAACTCATCATCACGTAATATTCTTGCTTTGAATAGTTTATTGTTGATAATGAAGAAATACTCATTATTTGAATTATGAACGAACCTCAATTCCACACCGTTTTGTATAATTTTGTACTTGTTATCATCTGTAACCGGTATATAAAATTTATTTTGAAATTGAATAACACCATTGTTGAATTTTCTATCAATTGATAAATATAACTTTGTATCCATTTCATCTTTTGGTTTTATAAAGAAATTTAATTTATCACCTATTTTTTATTGAAATGTTCATTATATTTATTAATGATCAAGAGAGCATTTTCATTAATTTGATCAATAGTTTTTATATTATTATCACGTAAAAAATTATTAACCAAGGTTGTAAAGTTCTGTTTGTTCGCTCCACATCTGGTTTAAATTCGCCGTAACTTGCAGACGATACTTCAGTACCTTTTTTATGATTTATCGTGCTAATTCAGTATCATTCCCTTTGTAAGAAAAGCACGTTCTTTTATCTGTTCTAACAGACATTGGAATCCCAAAAGCCCTATAAAGAAGTTCAAAAAGTTTCATATAACCTATTGTTGTTTCTTCTTTCTCAGCATATATTGAGACCAACATTTTGGAAGATGTTTCTACAATTGTATATATATGAAAATTGTCTAATTCTTTAATTCACGCTTCATAACAAACATCTGCTTGCACTTGTTCACCAAATTCAAATTTAACTGAATTCATTGTTCTTGGTAACCTTTTAACATTTTCCATATTATCAATTGATTTAATCTTTATATAAGGCTGTTTTTTGTTTATATTTTTATCTTCTGTTTTTGTTAATACAATTAAATAATTTCTAACATTTCTCCTTGTTTTCTTATGTTGTGTAGGTTTAACATAGCCTGTCATATTACATTTATTTATGAATGTTGTGAGGCACATTTTTCTTTAAGTTTATCTTCGTCTTTATTTTTAAAAAATGATTAAAAGGTACAGAAAACTTATTTTCATCCCTATCTTTAAAATATTCTTTGTCCTTTAATTTCATATTTGTAATTGCCTTTTCTATTTCATTGTTAAAATCTTTTTCTGCATTTTTGTTGTTTAAATTTCCATGTGAATACATTACAATTGGTGTTGCATTTTCCTTTTCACACACTCTAATTTGTTTAATGTATCTTCTAATAGTTGAATAAGAAATTCCACTCGATCCATCTCCAATCAAAGAATGAATTCTTCTTGCAGTAAAGCCCTTTTTAAATAGAAAACAATTTTTTCAATATTAATTTTTTTATTTAATTCATATTCAGTTGAATCTTTGTGTTTAGTATTAAATGATTTTTTCATACAGATATTTATAAATATAAAAAATAAGGCACTAAATTATAAAATTAACTTTTTGATGCCTTATTTTTTGTGTCTTTATTTATAAAATAATCTAATGAAAAATTACCATAAAGTGTTCAAATTGTTTTAGAATTTAAAGAGCTCAATTTGTTTTGGAATTCACACATTGCAACAATAAATTGGTATTAATTATATAATTAACATAAATTATTGTTAAATTAATAACTAATACATAATTTTAACTAGTAATATATGAATAGATAAAAACAATTAAAGGAGAAAAATATGAATTTAGATATGTGGTCGCTTGCTTTATTTCTGATTTCATTATTTGTAAGTATAGCAAGTATATTTTTAACTATGACAATATATTTGTGAACTAAACATGACTCAGATCGTAGCGAAAAAATCATTAAATCTATTAAGGAAGAGTTAGATAAGGAAATTCCTAATCACATTAATAATTTAGGAAGTAATATTGATACAAAAATTACTAACTCATTTACGATGATAAATGATAACTTCAAGTCATTAAGAGAAGAAATTGAAACAAAAATGAAGTCATTTGAGATATCAATTAAAGACGGTATTAGTAATATTAGAGATGAAATCAACAAAAAATTTGAAGATGAAATTTCTAAAAAAATGAATGAGAACTTTAAAAATATTAAAGAAAATATGGAAAATTTGGACAAAAATCTTATTCGTTTTGAAACTCTGCAAGAATCAGTTAAGTCATTGCAAAAAACTTTTGATGGAACTAAGAGTAGAGGAAACTTTGGTGAATTTAATCTTCAAAATGTATTGAGTGAGCATCTATCAAAAGATTTATGGGCTGCACAAGTTGATCTAAAGAAATTATCAAAAACAAACTTAAGCGAGGCTTCTGGCGTTCTTGATGATGATACTTCAAATAATGAAAGAGTTGACTTTGCTATTAAGATGCCTAATAGTGATAATGATGAAAACGGTAATTATTTACCAATAGATTGTAAGTTTCCGCTTCAATCATTTATCGAATACCAAGAAGCAGATAGTAAAGATGATAGACTAAAAGCTCAGGCTAATTTTAGAAAAGTTATTATCGAGCAAGCTAAAAGTATCAGTTCAAAATACATAATTAAAAATGTTACTACTAAACATGCAATTATGTATTTACCATCCGAAGCTGTTTTTGCACTTGCTGTTAGTGATACTGAATTAAATACATTATTAAATAAAAATTACAATATTACTCTTGCTGGTCCAACCACTATACTAGTTATAATACAAACTATTGCTTATTTTAATTATGGAATTAGTATGAAGCAAAACGTTGATATATTATTGGATCAATTTGCAGAATTTAGAAAGAGCCAAAGTGCACTACAAAGCAAAATTGAGGGTTGCAAAAAGAAAAATGATAATACCGGTATTGAACTAGAACGTGCAATGAATATTGTTCAAAAAATGGGGAATAAAATTAATAAATCAGTGGAATTTGCTATGAAAAAAGGCGTTCTTAAACCTGACTATGATTTTGAATCTCATATCAAGAATTCGCCAATGTTAGAGGGTTTGAGTGATGAATATGAAAAAGAAGATGCTGAATAAGTAGCATCTTCTTTTTCATAATAAGGCTATAAAACAGCCTTATTAGTAAATCTATTGTATAGCAGCTGTATCACTTTTGTATTGGTTTTCAATCTTTGAATTTAATGTTTTTAATTCTGCAAATACAGTATTAATATCACTCTCAACAGATTGAACAAAATATGGTTGTTGTTTCAAATTATTAATTAATTCAGCATCTTCAAGTTTTGCTTTTAATTGTTTTGAAAAATTCTTTGCATATTCAATATATATATTTTTGCCGCTTCATTTTGACCTAAAGTCTTCTAATTTTTCAACAATAACCTTTGATTTTTTTTCTTCAACTTCGAAGGCAAAGTTTACTTGCATTCAATATGTAGTTGTTCCTTTGTCAACATCTTTGGTAAGACTTAATGATGGTTTTGATTCTATACTAATAAAAAGTTTTCTGAATTCCTCTTTAATAAAATGAAGGCTAGCGTTAAGATTTTTTAATTCAGTTAGTTTAGAAGTTAAGGTTGCTTTTTTTGTTTTTTCAGCCTGTGTCGCAGTATTATTTTTAATTTTTGCTTCAATTAATTCTAATTGTTTTTTAATTTCTGATTCAACGTATTCATAATCAACTTTATCGCCACTAATTGATAAATCGCTTTTGATTCTTTTAATATGTGCTGTAATTTTTTCTAAAAGTTTTTTATCGAATTGATCTTTAAATTCATTGTATGCTTCAATTGTTTTTTGTAATTTGCTTTTGTTTGATTAAATAAATTTGAGAATTCTTTATATATTTTTGTCTCAAAGTCGTCTTTTTTACCACATGAAGAACTCATTACCGGTATTGTTAAGAGTGTCGAAGCAGTAAGAAGTGAGCTCAAAACAATTTTATTTTTTTTCATATTATTTCTCCAAGAATTCTAACTTATCAGTATTAAATTCCTCAAAATATTTTTCTCATTTTTGAGTAAATTTAGCATTGTCTTCAATATATTTATTTAATCTATCTAATTGACCAAAAGCACTTAGCATCTTAATCATATCAGTTGATATTGATTTATTATTTTGAGCATCATAATTATCATATGATTTATATTCTCATATCTTATCTTTATACTTTTCTAATTCAGCAATAAGATTATCTTTTAGATCTTTGAAATTTGAACTAGCATATTTAGTCTCTAGTGAAGTTGTTTTATTTTTGATACTTGTTATCATTGCTTCTCTAGTTGTTTTATCAGTGAATTTATTAATTGTATCCATTGTTACAGATCAATTACCTTTTTCAATAAATTCTTTCAAAGAATTTAATTCCTTAAATTTATTTTCAACAGAATAAGAGTGTTCAAAGAATTTTTTGTTTTGAAGCAATCTTATGTCATTGGCAGCATCAAAATATAAATTTTCCCCACTTAAGGTTTTAATTTTTAACACTGAATCTTTTTGTTGACCAAAATTAATGTAACTGATATTACCTTGAAGTTTGTAGTATAGAATTTTTGCAACAAGTAATGTCATAAATTCTGCACTAGTACCACTAGTTTTAATAAATTCTTTGAATTTATTTTTTTGTGAACTTAAATCACTTACATAAACCTTATTTAAGCGATTTTTGTATTTCTTAAATACAAAATTGTAAGGATCTTCACTAAATTCTTTAATTTCTTTTTTGCCGATTCATGATCTATCAATAAATGGAGAATAATCAAGTGACTTGGTAGTTTGATAAGTTTTATCAAGAATTTCTGAATTGTTAATTCCTTTTGCAATTAGGTAATAAGGAGCAAAAGCATTTAATGAATTACTTTTTTCTTTGAAATTAGATTCCTTTATAGTATTGCCGTCTATATAATTTCCATTAATTGTGGCTCTTCATTGACCTAAGAGATTAATAACCTTTGAATATAAATTAACTAAATCTTCTTTTGTTTTTGAAGGCATATTTTTTATTTCATTTATTATGTTTTCAAAAACAATCATTGGAATTTTGTCAGAAGATGAAACAACATCTTCAAATTTATTGAATTTTTCTTGTTGTGTTTTGCTATTATAAACAATGTTCTTTGCATCATCGCCGGCACTTGCTTCACGCAAAATAACTGATGCAAATGGACTATCTTTAAAATAAGCCGATAAGAATTTTTTAATCATAGTTGGAAGTGCATATGATTGACTATTTGTTTTAGTTAAGTTTTCAATATTAACTGAATCAATTAAATTATATGTATAAATGGTTTCAAGTCCAGAAACTGATACATCCGCAATTGTTTGTTTTCAAGCAACATATCTTAATTTCTTAATTTTTTCGTGCATTGCTTTAATTGTTTCAATTGACTTAAGGTATTGTATTCTACTAATTTGTGGATTTTTCTTTTCTTCTTCAAATAATTTTTCGTATTCTATTTCTTTTGTATAAAGTTGGTGATTGTTTGCAAAATCTAATACTTCTTCATATTTCCTAGCACCACTAAATGGATTAATGCATGAAATTGAAACTAATGGGAGTATAGTTGTTGATGTTAGTGCAAGAGGAAAATATAATTTTGACTTTTTCATATCAACTCCTCTTAAAGAATAACACTATAGTGTCATGATCTAATACCAGCATATGTGATATACGCACCAATAAACACTATAACTATTGAAAATGATAATAATCCAATTGCATAGGCTTTTAAATTATTATAAATTTCAACAATTTTGTTTTCTAATTCAACCTTATCTCTTAGTGCATTAAATTGATTTACTCTTGAAATTAGAATTGAACAAACAATAACACCAATAATTCCCAAAAATCCAATTATTGCTCAAATAATAGTTTTTGCTTTTATGTTTAATTTCTTCATAATTATCCTTTAATTGTACTTCCTTGACGTGAAATAGATGACATAATTTTCTTTCTGAATACAAAGTAGAATGCAAACATTGGAAGAATAACAAGAATAGCACCAGCCATTTTAATACTTGGATATACAATTTCTTCAACACCATTGTTAACTTTACCAACACTAAATAGTCACACTGACATAACACGATAATTTGTTCCAGCTATAAGACTTGGTCACAAGTATGAGTTTCATGATGCAAGTGTTGTTAGAATAATAACTGTTAATGTCGTAGGTGATACCATAGGTATTGCGATCTTAAACATATATTTAAGACCTACAGCGTTATCAATCATAGCAACTTCTTTAATTCTATTTGGAATAGCTTCAAAAGCATTTCTGAACATTAAAGCATTAAATATTGATGCCACAAATGGAATTGCAATGAAAAATAGGTTGTTAAAGAATAGATATGCTGAATTTTTAGCTGTGCTAATACCAACCGTTTTAGTTAATAATTCATTTAACCTAACTTTCATTCAATATTGTCCAGATAGAAGTGCAACCTCTGGCAGAATTAAGAGAGACATTAGAATAAATCAAACAAATGATTTACCTCTTCATTGTTTAAGGCTAAATGCATAACCTAAAAACATTGTAATAAGGATTTTTAAAACATTTGAAAAGATAACATTAGAAAATGTTAGCAAGAATGAAAATCAATAACCATTTTGTCAACCATTAGTAGGGTTGCTTCAAGCAGCTGAAATGTTTTGACCAATGTTTCACTCTTTTGGTTTAGCTATATTTTCAAATAAATTCATACCATTTTTAAGACCTAATGATATTTGTCTATTAAGGTTTGCCACAATAAACATGTATGCAAACGGGATTAGGACAACAGCCCCAAAAAACACTAGCAGGAATATTTTAAAAAATGTTTTCGTAAATAAACTAAAGATCGATGTATCTTGAACTTGTTGAGTTACCTTTTCGCGCTTTTTTCTTAGCTTCAAATTCGCGAATTTCGTTCGAATTTTTAATCTTGTTTCAAACATTTGATTCTCCTAAATTAAGTGATGCTAGTGTTAAGGTGCTAAATCCACCTCTAATAATTGTTGAATAACATACCCCGATTACAAATAACATAACTGATGCAGCGCCTGAAATATTGGCTGCTTTTTTAGATGAATCACTTGCTCATTGGAATATGTAAAGCATTAATGTTGAAGCACCTGAATTAATAGCCGCTGCAGGGTTATTTTCAAAAAGTGCTAAAGGGAATACCTTAATACCATTTATAATACCCATTGTAACTATAAATGTAATAGTTTTCATTATAGATGGTAATGTAATTGTAAAAAATTGTTTAAAGTTAGATACACCATCAATTGATGCTGATCTATATAAGTTTTTATCAACTGAAAGCATTGCTGTTGTAAATAATAATATGTTAAATGCTAAACCATTTCATACACCATTAACAATCATAACAAAGATTGAAGTCATAGCATATGCTGGATCTTTTTCTTGTGGATCAAGTCAACCAATGTTTAGTCCAAAAATTGTGTTGAATGTACCATTTTTTTGGAAAATTTGAACAAATGCTAATGAAACAGCAACTATGTTAGTAACATAAGGCAAGAAGAATATTGTTTGTCAAAATCCTTGTGCTCTTTTTCTAACAATTGATGCTATCAGTGATGATACTAAAAGCGAAACTGCCATTGATATAGGTAATATTAATAACCCATATATAAATGAGTTTCTAAAGCCTACAGCAAATTCCCTGTTTTCAAATAAATCGCTAAAGTTTTGTAATGTAAACGAGTTATTTGGTGTCAAAAATGAATAAATAAGGTTGAATATGAATGGCACAAGTGTAAATAATGCCAATACAATAATACCTGGCAATATAAGAAGAAATGGTACTATAAAAGGTTTTCGTTTATCTATTACTGAACCTGAAATAGCACTTTTTCTGCCCGCTTGCTTCTTTAATGAAAAATGAAGTAAGAAAGGAAAAGTTCTACAAAGTCAAATTCAAAATCTATTTTTTGATTTCATAGTTAACTCTTTCTTCTGTTACAGCATTAAATAGATGAATTCTATCTACTGGAATAGAGAAGAATATCTTGTCGCCAACTTTATAATCATATTTATTATTAATTAAGAAGTTGATTTTTTCATTTTCCATTGTTTTAACAATAAGTTTAGATTCCTTACCGAAGTTTTCAGCAGCTCAAACACTACCTTCAAACATAGCGTCCTTACTACTTTCATGTAGTATAAAGTCCTCGGCACGAACACCAATTTTGAAATCTGCATCACTAAAGTCAGGTAAGTGTACACCTTTGATTTCAACATCTCTAATGTACATTTTTCCATCTTTATAGTTAGCGTTAAATAATCCCATTTCTGGCATACCTAAAAATCTTGCAACGAATTGGTTCTTAGGTTTGTTGTATAACTCAAGAGGTGAACCCATTTGTTGAACTTTAGCCATAGACATACATACAACAATGTCACTAATTGACATAGCTTCTTCTTGGTCATGTGTAACAAAAACTGTGGTTATACCTAATTGTTGTTGAATTTCTCTAATTCATTGTCTTGTGTTAATTCTTAATTTAGCATCAAGGTTTGATAGAGGTTCATCCATAAGAAGAATTTTAGGTTTTTTAACAATAGCACGTGCAATTGAAACACGTTGTTGTTGACCACCAGAAAGTCTGGTTGGTTTCTTTTGAAGAATTGGAAGAATTTCAACACGTTTAGCAACTTCTAAAACTTCATTGTGGATTGCTTTTTTAATTGAAATAATGTCTTTTGACAATTCAACAACTTGTTGTCTTTCTTCATTAGTTAAGAAGTTCTTTAATTGCTTATCTTCTTTTTTCTTAGCATCAAGACCGTATTTTGTTCTTAATTCTTTATCAATTTTTTCATGTGATTCGTTAATGTATAAAGGAATTATTTCAAGATTTCTTTTAAGTCTTTTTAGTGTTGAATTTTGGCTCTTAGATTTTAGCTCACTTTTAGCTAAGATAACCTTCTCTTTTAAGCGAGGCAATATTTCAGCATATTGTTTATCAATTTCCACACCTTTAACAAAGTAGTTATATCTAATAACATTTGAAGATAATTTAGACTCATATTTGAATAATTTTTTAACATCATTATCACTATATGATTCTTTTTCAAGAACAATTAATTTTGTAATTAATTCTTGTGTTTTCTTTTTAAGTTCAAGAGCAATATTCTTTGATTCATCATTTTTCTTTGAACCTAGGTTTTTAAATTTTAATAAACCACTTGTTTCAACTTCTTGAAGAATATCACAAGTTTTGAAATTTTCATCAAGCACATTATTGAGTCTATCAGTTTTACGAATTTCAAAGAACCTTTGCTTTTCTGCCTTAATATCACTCTTAAGGTTTTTAAAGTATTTTAATGTATTTTTTGCCAAAACACTTGTATCGGAAGTATATCTATTTAAATTAATTTTGTAGTTGCTAGTTGCTTTTGTGTATTCGTCGTGAACTTTTGTATATTCTTGTGAATACTCTCTTTCCATTTCATCAAGAATAGCTCGTGAATTTTGAACAGATTCGAGATATTCATTAATTTCCTGATCATTTGCACCTAATTTTTTAAGATATATTGAGTTTATTTTAGCCTTAGCAATAATTTTTTTAGTTATAACAGAGTTTTGTCAATCCATATCATTTTTTAATGGAAAAGCAATGTTTCCATAAACACTCATGTGTGGATATAGAGCATAATTTTGGAAAACAAAACCTAATTTTCTTTTTTGAGGTGTTATATGTGTAACATCTTTACCATAAAATAGAACATTCCCACTACTAATGGTTAACAAACCTGAGATAGCATTTAATGTTGTTGTTTTACCAGAACCTGATGGGCCTAAAAGAGTTACTAATTTTCCCTCAGGTATTTTAAAACTTACATTATCAACTGCTAAGGTCTCGCCAAAATCAATGAATACATTTTTTAACTCAATAGCTGTTGTTGACTCCTCACCAGCCATGCCTTTTACTTTATTAAGTAGTCTCTTGTATTCATTAATATCTTCTTCGCTATATTTAGTTAATTTTCTCTTTATGAATTTAAATAGTCTTTTTAATAAAATCATATTTTTAATTATCACTTTCTATAATAAATTTGGATAAGCTTTTTTCTCATAGTCAAAAACTGTTGTATCATGTTTAAATTTCTTTTTTCTTATAAAACTTGTATAAGCACTATTTGGCTTTAATTTATAGATTTTCGCAAATCTCTCAGGATACTTAAATTTTTTGAAAGCACCTACTCTATTATGAGAAGCTTCCTCCATTGCATAGGCAATTTGTAATAGTGTATAGTAAGGTAATGTGTATTTTACATTGATTAATTTAATATCAGTATCGCTTACATGAGGCAATGTCCATCCAGCTCTTGTTATTTCAACAGCATATGAGAGATACTTTTCATCAGTTGGTTTTTCCTTATAAAAAATATCTCCAACTAAACGATCATAAGTGTCTTCACCGTGGTAAAATAATAAGTATGTTTCGCCAACTTTTAATGTTTTAGCGCAAAATTTGGATGCTTTTTCAGCTCAACTATTTTCTTCTGTATCAGACTTAGTTCCAGATACAGCCTTTTCAGGTGTATCAATCCCAAAGATTCTAACTTTAACTTTTGAGCCTTTACCATGTTTTATATATTGTTTGAATGAATCATCTAATATTTCAGCGACAACTGTATCACCATCAGAAATGTCAGCGATTTTTACTGGTATTAAATTTTGTTTATTTTTTTCTTTGTTTAAATCAAATTTAATACGATAATCCAATTTACTACAAGCACCACTTATTGTTGTTAAAGCAGTCAATCCCGCTATTAATGGTGTACCAATAGTTAATATTTTTTTTATTTTCATTTTTTCTTCTTTACATTAAAAGTAAAACTCATTTGTTAAGTTTTACTTTTAATATTTAATTTATTAATTAAATGTTTGAATTTTTGACTCAATCGAACTTATAAAATCATTTTTATATGATACATCATGTGCTGGATTATTTTTAAGAGTTGTTGCTAATGCAATAAATGCTGATTTAACTTCATTTCTATATAAGTCAGCAAATGGACTAATAGGTTCTTCATATAACGTTGCATTTGAAGATGTTCCAACAACTTTTTTTAACTGTTCAAACATAGATGTATGATATTGGTTGCCATCTTCAAACAAGTCTTTGTATTCAGTACTTTCGAAACCTTTGAAAGGAACTAAATACCCTGAATTCTTTGTGAAGAATTTCAATGTTGTTGTTTCTGTGTATGTTTCAGCTTTTGTGGCATCAAATTTATTATCTTCTGATTTTTGGAATTTATAATTTTTGCTTGTGTCAAATAATCATTTTACAAACAATCTAGTAGACTTGTTAATCTTTTCATTAGAATGGAAACCAATCAAGTTTGGACCTTGTAAAAATGAAGTTTCTTTACTGTTTTCATCTCATTTTGTAGGAGACATTAGACCAATAAGTTCTGTTTTTTCTAATTGCCCACTTGCTCCAAGTGAATTAATTGAAATATTTGCATTAATTGTTATTGTTGCTGTTGTAACATCAAAATCAGTCACAAATAAATCATATTGCTTCGTGCCGCTTTTATCTTTTGCTTGACCTAAATATTTAATTTTGTCGCTAAATGTACTATCCTTTAGTAATGCAACTTTTTCATTTTGACTTTCAAGTTTAATCAAATATCTCTTTGGTGAACTTGATTGAGTTTTTAATGTATTAACAATTTCATCATACTTTGAATCATAAGATGAATCAAGAATTAATGAATAATTATCAGCTTTACCAACATCAACAGATTTTAAAATTGGGCTAGTATATGTTTTTGTTGGTTTTGATTTGTCAGTTTCACCTTCAAATTTGCTAGCATTTGATTGTTCAACTGAAAATAGTGATTCAAAATTCTTGTCTTTTGCAGTACCATAATTAACTAATTGTAATTCTTTTTCAGTGATTAAAGTAGTTTTATTATCTTTTGTTAACTTTAAACTATAACTATTTGAAACTTTTTTAATGTAGTTGAAATGTCAACCTGCCGAAGAACCAAAACTACCACCTATTTTATGGAAAGTTTGATCTGATGAAGCATATTGACCATCTCCATATAACTTCAAACCACCTGACTTAACAGCTTCCATAACCGTTTTAAAGATTGGTTCAAGATTTTCATATGCAGCACCACTAGTTTTTATAGCATTTTCATAACTAATTGTTGGCACACCTGTTGTAGCATCAACAATCTTTTTAATTGGTAATGCTTCTTCGTTACCATTTGCTTTTGAGAATGCCAAATAATGTCAAGCACCAGCAAAATCATCAAGCCCTAAAACGTGAACAGGTGTTGTTTTTGGATCTTTAGATTTTTCAAAACATTTTTGTGCTTTTGTAGCAAATTCAAACAAATCTTTTCCATTTGTTAAAATATTTTTGCTAATTGCTTTATTATCAAAGATTTTTTTAATTTCTTCTTTGTCAATTGCTTTGCCAAAATGTAAATCATCACCAACCACTTTAATATCTTCATCTCATGTGTTAGTGCTTAGATTAAATTTTGTTTCTAGTTCATTATCTACTGTTAAACCCGCTTCTTTTAAACTCTTAAGAATATATTTGAAAACAGGACCGTTAATACCAAAGTTAACTGTAGATTTTAAAAATGGTAAATAGTTTACTTCACCTTGTTTAACACCTGAAATACTGTCATTAATTTTCATGAAAGATTCATGAACACTTTCTCTTTCAACACCATAATCATCATTAGCGGTTTTACCTAAATCCAAATTCATACCATATTCAATAGCAGTTGCAACTGTGCCACCATAATTTAGTGTTAATTGTGGCATATTACTTTGGTCTTTATTTGATAGTGCAGTACTAATACTCTTGTGACCTTGTGAATATCCACTACCTGCATTGTGTAAATCAACTTCCGCAAAATCCTCTTTGTGTTTTTCATAAAAGTCTTTGTTACGGCCTTCTTTATCATTATATGCATCAATAACTCACTTCAACGCATTTCATTGTTGCTTGCCACGTGCAAAAGTAACATCAAGTCTAACTTTATTTGTGTTAACATCAAACTTTGTCTTACCTCCGCCACAAGAACCAGAGATAAATGGCACTGCTGCCATACTTGCTCCGGCAATTGTTAAAGCGATTTTTTTAAACTTATTATTCATAAAATCCTTCCATAAATCATTTATATCTATTAGTTATCATAAGCACTATGGCTATATATAACTTGTTAAAATTATATTATTTTAATATATATTAAAATGTATATTAAAAATTAAAATGGAAACTTTTCCACTGGGTATATATTTAAAACTTTTTTAGTATAATTATTTATTATGAAAAAATGAAAACTTTTAATTGGTTCATCTTTATTTATAATACCTACTTCAACATGCTTGCTTTCTTTTTCCTGTACTTCAAAGGATTATAGAAATCTAGATACATTAAATAAAAGTATCAATGAATTTAAAAAGGATGTTAAAGAAAATAAGACTGATGATAAATACAAAAAATTAAATGATAGTTTTTTCGCATATACAAAGTACTATGAAATTGTTTATAAATGACTTTATCTTGATAGCTATCAAGTTGCACTAATTGATCACTACACACTTCACTACAATAATAATTTAGCCACTTTTAATTTTTATAAGAATTTATATACAAAAGTTGATAATAATGAGGAAGTTGAAATTGATGAGGCACACAGTGTAGAAACATGAGACAAATTGATTCATAACGCTATTGTGCGACGTAATAACAAATTTAACATTTAAGTAGGAACAATATGAAAAGAGATTATTTTAATGCCGGTGAAATAGAAACATCTTCAAGAATGAAACGTTATGGCGAATTGCTAAAAATTTATTATATCTGTCTTTGCGTTTTCATCATTTTAGCAATTGTTATTTTTGCTCTTTTTGGCAATAAAACAGAGATTTTGGCAAAAGGCCAAAGTGTTGGTAAATATTCATATAGTGAACTTTTGTACATATGTACTGGAACAGTTACGATTCTTGTAATAGCATATTCAATGCTTTCAATTATAATAGCAAATGTATACATTTTTAAATTGGAAAAATTTAGAAACAAGAACAAGAATAAGGAAAATTATGATACTTTAATCAAAGATTATATTATCTCCCTTAATAAGTTATCTAAATGCGTTAACATACTTACACTAAATAAAAATATGAGTGACTATATTGTTGAATATTTTTACTCATAGTCAAATAAATCAAAAAAATAATGCTATGCTCTAGCATTATTTTTTCGCCTTAGGTTTCGATAGGTTAAAATCGGTTTTTGAAATTTTAATTTCAGAAGTAAACATACTTATATCCATAACTTGTGTATAGTCAACACCTTCTGGAATTTCGCTAAAGCCATCAAAAGGCAAATCTTTTGTACTTTTAGCAACTTTTTGATATTCTAATTCCTGAGCTAAGATCGGATTAACTAGATTATATTTTTCAATTCATCTATTAATTTGTTCTTTTGTACCAAATAAATAATGACCTTGTTCAATTAAATATAAGTCAGAATAATTTGGAAATTTTTGCTCTTGTAAATAAGATGAGTCAAAATCACAGTTAACAAATTTTAAATTTGCGTTCTCAATTTTAGGAATAGAAGCAAATAAATTTTGGGTATATGGGTGCATTGGTTTTTTATAAATAATATCTGTTTTACCACCTTCAACAAATTTACCATTGTGCATAATTTGAACTTCATTTGCTAAATATTCAATCATTGAAAGGTCATGAGCTATAAATATTATTCCAATATTTTTCTTTTCACACAATTCCTTTAATAAGTTCACAATTTGTGCTTGAATTGAAATGTCTAATGATGCGATTGGTTCATCAGCAATAATTATTTTTGGTTCAACAATTAAAGCACGTGCTATTGCAACTCTTTGTAACTGCCCGCCTGAAAATTCATGGGGATAACGATATGCAAATTGTTTAAGTAAACCAACATCTTCGAGAGATTTATAAATGATATTTTTGCAAATAAGCTCTTTTATTGATCTTTTGATTATAAGATTTCTAAATAAATCTTTAAAAAATGATAAGAACCCACCTTGCTTTTTAACATTAAGGCCCATAAATGTTTTAATAGTTTTTAAGTCATCTTGCAATTGTTTTATTTCAATATCAAGAGCATTAAGTGAAAGAACTTTGTCTTTTAATTTGTTTTGCAAACTATTTGCATAATTTACATTTTCTACCTTTTGTTCTTTTGAACTATTATCTAATCATATTTTCAACCTGTCATTAAATAACTTAACTAGTTTTGAATTTGAATAGTTTTCATAAAAGGATTGTAGTCTCAATTTTAGGGTTTCGTTTTTTTCTTCATTTATTTTTAAAACTTCCTCGACATTGTTTAATTGTTGTATTATATTTTGCCTATGAACCGCAAGTTTTTCATCAAATTGTTTTTTAAATTGATTAATTGATGATTCTAATTGAAATTTGCTTAAGGTTGAATCATTATCTGCCTTTAAATTCCTTGATAAAATCATTTGCTCAGATATTAAACCTTTAATATGGTCAATCTCTTCGTCATATTTTGTATTATTCAAATTGTTCTTTATAACAAATTTATTAATATCAAATTGAAAATATGTTTCATAAGTTGATTGCATATTTTCCTTAATTTCTTTATTAAACACAAGTGATTGAAAATATTTATTAAAAAAATCAAGACTATAATTTTTTAAATCATAAATTAATTCCTTAATATCTTTTGGTAATAAATTATTAAGATGTGTCATATTCTTCTTTAGAAGTTCAATAAGTTTTTATTTAAAAATTGTTTTTTGTAACAGTATTTGTAAAATTCTTCATCATTTGTTGAATTTAATTCAATATTTAAATTCTTGTTTTCAAATTTGTATTCATCAATATAATTTTTAAATAAAATTACATTATCTTTTTTATTAGAAATAAATTCATTTTGAATATTCTTTATATCTTTATTTAAGTTGTTGACAATTAGCATTGATTCATAATTTTGGTTGCTCATTTTGTCTAAAACAAGCAACTTTTTCATATCACTTTCATGTTTATCAAGCAAAAATGTACCAAAAGAAAAATTACCGCTTGAATATTCAGTTTGTTTTTGTTTATAAAAGTCCAACAACTGGTTTGCATCTTTGTGTAAATTATCAATTATTTGAATCTGAAGATCTTGTTTTTCTTCAAAAAAAGAATAAATATTGTTAAATAAATCAATTGGTAAACTATTTTCTTGATCTTCAAAACGAAATTTGTTTTTTTCTCATTCATCAATAAAATCATTACTTAGGCAATTAATTGAATTTAGTCCTTCATTTTGTAAACTTCGATATTTTAATAAAAATTCTGGACCGAATATTTCTTTAACCTGTTTTCAGTTTTTAAAAATCTCTTTTGTTTTTTGAGTTAATATTTCATTACCTATTAGAGTTTCTTTTAATATTGAATAAATGGTTTTTTGCTCATCCATTGAATTTTTAGGATTTTGAAAAATCATTTGAATATTTTTTTTAAGGTGTTTTCTATCTTGCTCAGTTGTTTTTTTGTTATTAATCAGTTTATTATCAACATATATAACACCTTGATAGTCATCATAAAGTTTTGCAATAGTTCGACCCACAGTTGTTTTACCACTACCACTTTCACCAATTAGTCCCAAAATTTGACCCTCATATAAATTGAAACTAACATTATCAACTGCCTTATGAATTTTATTATTATTAAAAAAATATTTTTTTAAACCTTGAACTTCAAGGATTTTTTTTCTATTTGTTGAGTTCATGAAAACTCCTCTATATTAATGAATTAATTGCTATTTAATTTTATTAAAAATTTATTTAAAGTAAATAAAAACAACAAAGAATAAGCCACCTTTTTGCTAATTCTTTGTTGATAAAAGTTAATTTTCTTCTTTTTTGTGATGTTTAATAATCTGTAGCAATTTTCTATTTGATTGTTTCTTTCATTTTTTATTAAGAATTCAAGCAACAATTCTTTGAATTCTTGAAGCAGTATATCTTTTTGAAGTACACGCCTCAATAAATGACTCATATGTAGGATGAACTATGTTTTTCTTAAGTAAGTTCTCAATTCCTTCCGAAACTAATGGAACTCTTTTTATTTTTTTAAGTGGAACTTTGTTCATTATTTTTTGGAATTTTCAATAAAGTGAACTTATTGTTGCTGGTGTTTTTTTAAACCTCATTGGACTAAAAGTACTAATGTCTTGGCCCTGATAAATTAGTTTTCTTAAATATGATGCAGAAGCGAATTCATCCACAACTTCTTCCGAGTGGAAACCTACTTCTCTTCTTAGTGTATGAACTTTAATCGGGAGATTATTATCAACTATAACCTTAATATATTCAAAACCCAAAATATCATTAGGTAGTTGGTAACTTTCGCCAACTAATTCATTCATTACTTCACTAACCGCTCTTGGATAACTTAGGCCAGATTTTTTCATCTTTTGCATTAATAAGTGAGAAAATTCGCTATGTTTTTCTTTCATTATCTTAGCACAATAAAGCATTGAGTCAGGATCGTTGCTTTCGCTACCAAAAACAATTTTGTCAACTTTTGCTCTATACAATTTCATAACTGCATTATAAGCAAAAATATGTGCAGCTTGAACACCTTCTTCAAATTTAAGTTTAAGAACTTTATCAACTCCATATTTTTTAGCGATTTTTTTTCTTTGTCCAAATGGAGCAACTATCAATTCTCCGCGTTGGCTATATTTATCGCTCATAACAACAATAATTTTTTCACCTGGAAAGTGTTCTTTAACTCAATTTAATTGTTTAATATGACCATTGTGAAATGGATTATATTCAGCAATAATTCCAACCGCCATTAAGTTCTCCTTTAATAAATATTTACAATTATAAATGATAAAATTAAAAAAACAAACATTTATAGAAATCAACAAAATCAATGCTTGAAAAATCTATAAAATTATGCGAAACTTGATTTTTTAATTGTTTTTGAGTTCTAAAAACGTGCTTTTAGCACTTATTTTATCAAAATCATTTATTGTTTCTAACTCTTTGTTTCTAAAGAATCTTATTGCTTTTACAACCTTAAATCTAGCATCAAATTCCATATTTTCCTTAATTTTAAAATCTATAAATTCAACGTAGTATTTAGTATCAAAATTAACCTGTAAAAGAGCATAATAATTGTAATTATTTATCTCAACAAGAGTAGCATAAATTCCTTGTCTTAGTGGTATTAGTAGATTATGTTTTTTTACTTCAATCTTAGACTCATATGTAGAAAATGAAGCACTAAAACTATAAGGATACATATTGATTGTGTTAAGTAAATCAATATCCCCAAATTCAATAAGTTCTTTAAGATAAGTAGTAGATATCTTTTGATTATTTTTAAGTTTGATAATCTTTTGACCCAAAACTTTGTCTGCACCATAATTATCAATTAAGAATTTAACATCTCCTTGACGCTTAAAACCAAACTTAAATTCCTCACCTATTATTAGTAAATAGTCATCTTGATCTTTGATTAATTTGTCAATAAAATCTTTAGGGCTCATGTGACTAATATCACTATAAAACAGGCTTATAGCAAAATTAATTTTTAAATTTGCAAACTCCTGCAAGCGATTTTTTTCATCAGAAAAAATTAAATAATTTGATTTGTTTAAGTTTTCAATATCACTAAAATAAACTAATACTATATCTCTTTCATGCTCATCTTGCTTTGCAATTTCTCTGGCTTTTTTTAAAAGTTGATAATGACCTAAATGAAAGGATTCAAAAGAACCTATTATGAAAATAGGTCTTTTGAATTTGTTTATATTATCAAATGAATAAACTTTTAAGGACATAAGTTAATTATAAATTAAATCTATTTAATTAGTTCTAATTCCTTAAGTTTGTAATAAGCACCATCAGATGTTGGATCAAGTGCTATATCATTAGCAACTGCTTTGAGATATTCACTTGCTTTTTCCATAGTTACACCATATGCAGCATCTCTAATCATTTCGTAGTCATTTGAACTATCACCAAATGCAATTAGATTTTTCTTTGAATCAAAGCCTAAATATTTAGCAAGTCAATCAAGACTATGAGATTTTGTAATTCCTTTTGGGCTTACAAAAACTCCTGTTGCTCATTGAGAATTAACCTCTAAATCCATATTATGTTTTGCAATTAGTTCTTTTGCTTTTTTAACACAATCATTTGTTCTTTGAATATCTTTTGCTGTTATTGTAATGACGTGCAAGTGATCTTTTTCCATTAAATTGTAGTCAACTGGTTTCATTTTGGCTTGATGTGGTCTTAAAAATCAAGTGTCGATATTCATTTTTGGCGAATATCAACCATAATTTCGATCCATAATTGTAAAACCTTCACAAGTTATATATTTGTTAAAAAACTCATATAGGATTTTAAAATCTTCAAATTTAATTGTTTTTTCAAAAATTATATCTTTGTGCTTGCAATCGTAAACAAAAGCACCATTTGCACCAATGAAGTAATCAAGGTTTGAAGCTTTATTCATTAAATTACCAATAGTAACAAATTCTCTTGCTGTGGCAAGTGCTGATTTAATGTTAGATTCTTCAAGTTTCTTGAACATTAATTCAATATTGTTACTAAACTCAGGTTGGGCATATGGCAAAATAGTACCATCGATGTCAAAAGCAGCTAATTTAATATTTTTCTTTAGTTCTTCTTTTTTCATAATTACTCCTTATAATCGATTTCCAAACAATTTAATAACTTTTAGTTTGCTATCTTTTGACTCAAGAATTCCAAGTATTAAACTATTTTCTTTTTGTTTATTAACCAATAAATATTTTCCATCTTCTAAAACTTTTTTGCTTTCAATAATTCTACCAACTTTAAGATCTAAAATTTCTTGCTCAGTAGCACAATAAAATTTAATATCAAAAAGGTTACTTTTGTCAACTTCGCAATATTCTACTGTTTTATTAGAAATACTTAAGTCGCCTATTTTAATTCTTTCAAGATCACTCATATATGAGTAAGTATTAAAAGCTATTCCAACATCGTTTGATAATGAGCGAATGTATGTGCCATAAGAAACTTCTAATTCTACAATTAGTTCTTGTTTTTGATAGTCAAAATTAAGAATTTTAGATGAATAAATTTTGATATTTTGGTTATCTAATTTAACATTTTTTCCATCTCTTGCAAGTTGATAACTACGTGTGCCGTTTATCTTTTTAGCACTATAAATTGGCGGAATTTGGCAATTTTGCTCCAAAAATCAATTATTAATTTTTTCTAAATCATCGCTTGTTATTTTAACCTGTGAAGAGTTTGTGATTTCTCCCTCGGCATCATATGTGCTTGTTTGCTGACCAAATTTAATTTTAGCGATATAAGTTTTTGATTTATGACTAATATATGATATTAATTTAGTATCTTCATCACTTGCACAAAGTAATAAGCCAGAGGCTAGTGGATCAAGAGTTCCGCTATGTCCAATCTTCTTAATATTCATCTTTTTAGCAAAATTTCTTATGCAGCTAAAAGATGAAATTCCTTTTGGTTTTCTTAAAAGATAAAACATTATTCTCCTTATTGGTGTGCCATATAATTTTATAAAAAAATTATAGAACTTAAAGCATTTTTTACTAATATGCGGGCAATAAAAAACAGGTAAAAACCTGTTAATTATTAAGCAGAAAAATCGTTAATTCCTTGGAATAATTGTTCTTCTGAACCAGGCAATTTTCAATAATTGCTTTCTGAACGTTTTTTAATTCCAAGTTGTCTTCTTGTTTCAAGTTTGATTCAAATTCATGTACAAATAAATATAGAACTATATGAACCAACAATAAGACCAAAAATCATAACAATATTAAATGATAAATCAGTTGCGTTTCCAAACATCAACAATACAAGAATTGATATAACTGTTGTTAGTGTTGTATATAGACTACGTTTAAATGTATCTTTAATTGCGTTGTTTGCAATTTCCTTAATTAATTCCTTTGATAAGAAAACGCCATGGTATTTAGTATTAATTGTTTCCTTAATTCTTTCAAAAACAATAATAGTATCATTGGCAGAAAATGCCGTAATTGACAACAAGGCAGCAATCATAATTGGAGAAAGTTGCAATCTGGTTATAGCAATAAATGATACTGCCATAAATAAATCATGCACTAATCCAATAACAGCAGCAATTGAATAAGTTCATTTAAATCTTATAAATGTATAAGCAATAACAATTAGAAAAGCAACTGCGATAGCAATCATTGAGTTTTTAAGTAAATCAAAAGCTCTTGACGTTGAAATAGCATATGCTATAAATCTAGGTTCGTTTCCTGGGTTATTGTCAATTCTAAAGCTAAGGACGTCCTTTTCAATTTTATCCAAGAAACCTGTTAAATCTTGTGTTGTTTCAATTTGCAATTTTCAGTTGCTTCCTTTATCAATCGCAACAATATGATATGTAATTTTACTTGGATCAACACCTCAGTTAACTAAACTGTTTTGAAATTTATTTTGTAATTGGAAAATTTCATCTTGCGTATAAGCACTTTCTAAACTCTCGATTGAAATTCTTGCGCCACTACCAAATTCAAGTGATCTATTAAAACCAGCTCAGAAATTTTTGTTAATTATTGCAAATATTGTAAATATGATTATTCCAATGACTAAGAATATTAGCGAACTAATAACAAATCATTTTGCATTTTTAACAAAACTAAATCTTGTCAATTTATTTTCTTTTTGTGGAGCTAGAATCTTCTTCTGTTTAATACCAAGAAGTCAAAGTCTGTTATCAAAAACACCGGTATTTACAAGCAATGAACTTAATCCTCTTGTAAAAATAAGCATAACTATTAATGTGAATACAACTGAAAAAACAAGCGAAATACTAAAGCCTTTTACTGTTGAAGTTCCAAAGAAAAAAATAACAAATGAAATCAACAATGTAAGAATATTTGCATCTAAAATTGAACTCAGTGTTCTTCTGTTTGCATTTTTTAATGCTTTTTGCAACCGGTCGCCAGAATAAACTTCGTTTTTAAGCCTTTCAAATGTAATAATATTTGAATCAACACTTATTCCAATACCAATAATTAGAGCAGCAATTGTTACAGGAGAATACTCTCCACGCAACACTGTAAACAATAGCAATGTTAAAAACATATATAATGCAATAGAAATTGTACTTAATGCACCTAATAAACCATAATTTACAATCATAAAGACTGCAATAATACTAAATACAACAGCCCCTGCTAGTAGTGCGCTTCTAAATGAGTTGGATGTCTTTTTAGGTTCAATGTAGTTTGATGATAATTGTTTTAGACTATAGTTTGCAGAACCAAAGTTAATATTTGCAACAATTTTTTTGGCTCTTTCTTCTGTAAATCCACCAGAGATTGAAAAGTGTGTACCAGTAAGTGGTCCATTCAACCCAGCCTCACTAATTAGATAGTTTGCTGCTTTGAACTCATGTACTTTTAGTGCATTTTTTTTGTTTTTAGAATCCTTTGCCTTATTTCCAATGTGTACAAAGTTGTATGGATTTTCACCCGATTCTTTTCAATCGGCTGCATATTCACTAGATTTAGCAAATTTAACTAACGCATCAAGGTTAAGTCACATCATTATTGACTGTGTACTTTTGGTCTTATCAGCCACAAAAGATGTAGCTTTATATCACTCATTAGCTGCATCATTGTTTCTTAAATGAACATCAATTGCATATGCATTATTAAAACCAAATCTTAATGATGCACCGTTTTCTTTCAATGGTGGAATATAGTCACTAATTTTGTTGTAATCAATTTTTTCAGCTTTTTCATTAAATTTGCCATTAATGAACAAAGGCACCATATTTCCATCCGTCAAAATTAATGATGGTTTAAGTGAAACAATTTTTTCTAATTCTTCTTTCTCTTTTGGACTAAGCTGACCATTTTGAGTAATTTTCAAAATACCATCACCCTCAACGCTAACTGTTGTACCATTGAATGCAATACCACCAGTTAAACGATCATCCATAATATTAGCAATATTTTTTGCATATTTATCATCAACTAATTTACCTTCACGCTTAGCTTGAACTAAAACTTCAACACCACCACCATATTCAATTGATAAATTAGGTTTTTTAGAAACATAAAAAAGGCTTCCACAAACAATGGCAATGATTGTGGAAATTAATGTAATACTTAAAATAACTCATCTTTTTCAGTTGCTTCAACTGAAAATTTTTCCAAATATAGATTTAAGTTTATATCACATAATTTTCTATTATATATTAAATATAATATTTAATTAGTATTTTTAAGTAATAATTGACACTTTTTTCTTCTAAATTATCTCAAGTTTGTTTTTTAATAGATAATCAACCCCTTTTGTGGTTATTTTTCGACCTCTTGGACCTTTAGTTACTAACTTTAGATATAACAAAAGGGGTTCAAGTTCATAGATTAAGATTTCTTTACTAATGTTTAGAACACCAGCAATTGAGTCAATTGCTGCAAACTTATTTTCAAATGTTTCATTTAGAACTCTTAAGTATTCGATGTGTTCGCGACCTAATCCTAAGTCATAGAGTTCTAAGTGTTTAAATGTTGAATAAGCCGTCTTTTTGGAAATTCTATCCTCTTTATTTTGAATAGAAAAGTCTAAAATTCGCTTTAGTAAATGATTGGCTACTCTTGGTGTTCCCTTTGAATATTTTGCCACAAGTGGTATAACACCATTTTCACTTTTAATATTCAAAACATTTTCGCTATTTTGTAATATTTTTTCTAGATCTTCTTCATTATATTGACTTAATCTTGCAATAAATCCAAATCGATCCTTTAATGGTTGAGTTAGTAAATTAATTTTTGTTGTGGCACCAATTAATGTAAAAGGTTTAAGATTCATTCTCATAACCTTACTATTACCTTCTGGCCCAATAATGATGTCAATTTTGTAATCTTCCATAGCATTATAAATAATCTCCTCTACGTTTTTATTCATACTATGGATTTCATCAATAAAGACAATATCATTTTCTTTTACATTTGCAAAGACAGTTAATATATCACTTTTCTTTTCTAAAAGAGCACCTTGCAGATAATGAATTTTAGCCCCTAACTCATTAGCTAAAATAGTAGCCAGCGATGTCTTACCAGTTCCTGGTGGCCCGTAAAAAAGAATATGATCAAGTGGTTCTTTTCGGTGTCTTGAACCCTCAATCATTGTTTTTAATGTATATGTTAATTTTTCTTGGCCAACAAATTCAAGAAAATTTGCTGGTCTAAGCACTAAGTTGTTCATTATGTGCACCACTTTGTGAAATAAACTTAATTGCTTCTTCAATCATTGACTCAACGTCTTGGTTTAAGTCAACTTTGGTTAATGCTGAATCAATTTGAGCTGCTTTAAAACCAAGCATCTTTAGTGTTTCTTTTGCTTCGCCTAATAAATTTGAATTCTTAACTTGTTTTTGAGCATCAATATTATTAGTCATCTTAGCTCACTTGTCTTGCAGTTCACTAATTACTAAACGTGCAATTCGTGGATTAATATAAGGTATTTCAATTAAGTGGTCTACTTTACCAAGAGCAATTAATGATGCTATTTTTTCTCAGCCTTGATTAAGAATATTAAAAGCAACTCTTGGGCCAATACCATTTAAATTAATTAAGTCCACAAATAGTAATCTCTCCTTGAAATCTTTAAATCCATATAATGATCATGTATAGTCATTCTTTATTTCATATAAATACAATTTGTGTTTTTGTTTTGCTTCTACTCTAGCATGATCTGGAAAGATTATTGAATAACCAACCCCTTGACTTTCAAAAATTAAGTTTTGATTGTTTTTATAAACTATTTCACCAATTCTATATAAAACCATTTTTATCTCCTTTCGAAATAACCTTTTTACTTTGAAACAAAAAACATACAAAATTGGAAAAATATGTGAAAAAAGAACCGAAATTACCATATTTTTCCAATTTTGTATTTTTTATAGTTAGTTTAGCAAAGGAATATTAAGGGAAAATTATGAGAAAAAGTAAATTAAATTTCGCAATATTTGAATCGGTTGCTTGAAAATATAAGTTTAAAATAATGCAAATCGACTATTTTGAAAAAAACATAACAATTGATATCTTATGTGATGATAACTCTTGTATTAAATGAGCAATAATGCCAAGTAATGAAATGAGATATAGTTGAATTGCTGCTAATAATAGTCAAATGAGTACTTCAATTAAAGAATATATTAGTGAAATGTTAAGAAAAATAAAAAGATATCAGCTCAACAATACCGATATCCTTATGTGCCGTGGCATTTGGTGCGCGGGGAGGGACTTGAACCCTCATGCCGTTAAGCACTAGAGCCTAAATCTAGCGTGTCTGCCAATTTCACCACTCGCGCACTTTAAGCTTTTATTAGGAATTGCACCTTTAAAAAGTTTCTTAAATAAAAAAAGAAAACTTTTCTAACTATAGCAAAGCATATATGGTGCCGTCTATAGGACTCGAACCTACGACCTACTGATTACAAGTCAGTTGCTCTACCAACTGAGCTAAGACGGCATGGTGGAGAATAAGGGGCTCGAACCCATGACCTCCGCCTTGTAAGGGCGATGCTCTCCCAACTGAGCTAATTCTCCAAAATGGTAGTCTGTACGGGAATCGAACCCGTGCGTGCATGGATGAAAACCATGTGTGTTAACCGCTTCACCAACAGACCATATGGCGCCGATTACAAGGATTGAACTTGTGACCAACTGGTTAACAGCCAGCTGCTCTACCGCTGAGCTAAATCGGCATTTCTTAGGTTATGCTTTATTATTATATAGTAAAAAGTTTTTTATCAAATAAAAAAGCAAAATATTTTTTTCAAAATTTTTTTAGCTCAAAAATTCATATACAAGCTATTTTTTCAACAAAAACCGAAAATATAATAAATGCTAAAAGTGCTATAAAACAGGCTTTTTAGTAAAAATTAATCATAAAATATTTTTTATTATTAATATTTAATATTAATTTTAAATATATAGTTTAAAATATTATAAGTATATATTTAGTGTTTATTTTATTTATTGGAGAACAAATGATTAATTATTTATTAAAAAGAGAAGATATCAAAATGAATAAGGCTGAAATTGATAAAATGATCAATTCAGCTATTAGTGATTTAAAAATTGATACAAGCAAAATTGATGCAGTTTCACTTTTACATAAGTCTTTTGATTATGAATGTGAAAAAATTTTTAAAAATGCTAGAAATTTAATTTTAAAAGATGACCCTTTTGCTTATGTTCCAGATTTTGCAATCAGAAAAGATATTTTCTCAAATAGCGTTATTAGTGGCGAAATAATAATTACCTATTATCCTTTTGAAGAAATTAAAAAACTTAATTATAAAAATATCACAGATATAAACTATGTTTATAGTTATTTTGATGATATATCAGTTAATGCAATTTTTGAAAGCACCATTAAAAACTTTACTTTTAAAAATCCTGCTTATGATTTTGTCAAACAAAATGATGCTGTTAAATTAAACATAAAAATATTCCAAAACAATGCGTTGGTTAAAGAAGATAACAATTTTAATGTTATTGCAAATAGAACAAATAATTTTACAATCAATAATATAGTTTTAAATCACAGATTTGGTGAATTTTTCACTTTTAACGATCCACTAAATCGTAGGTGAGAAGTTCAAATAGTAGAAATTATAAGAACAATTCCAATGCCTATTACTAATCAAAATGTTCAATTTTTGAAAATTCCATATGTTATAAATTTGATGACTCTTAAAACATTTTTTTCATCAATGATTAAAAAAGACAATGCAATAAAAGAAGCAATGAGATATTTTGACTTTTTTATTAGTGAATTAGAAAACAATAATAATATTATTTTCCCTGATGAATACATCAATAGCAAAATTGCTAATTATACATCTAATTATCTAGAAAAAGTTCGACCTGAAAATCGTGAAGCAATACAAAATAGCATAATTCAAAAAGATGAATATGGAATTCAAATAATTGAAAATGCAGTTAGAAGCGCTAAAAGAGAAATAATTGAGGGTCTAGCAAAAAAGGCTATTTACATATTGGAAAAAATTAAAGTTCATAATATGGAAATAACCCAGGAATTAAATCAAAGTAGCATTGTTTTATTCCAAAATAGCTATTTCAACAAAAAAGAAAACAAAAATGTTAACACAGTTAAAGATGATTTAATAGATATAAAAATTGCTTTAAAACTTTTACAACTAAATGTGCCTCAATTATTTATGATAATTGCAAGGGATGCAGCTATAGCTGTATAGTTTATAGCTTTTTTTAAATTAATTATTTAGGAGGAAAAATGATTGAAGTTAATAATTTGAGCAAAATTTTTAGTGACAAAAAATTGTTTGAAAATGTCAATTTAAAATTTACTACTGGAAATACTTATGGGATAATTGGTGCTAATGGGGCAGGTAAGAGTACATTTTTAAAAATTTTAGCAGGTGAAATTGAGCAAAGTGGTGGACAAATTATTGTAGAAAAAGGTCGTAGACTTAGTGTGCTTAGTCAAGATCACAACGCATATGATGACATGAATGTTACAGATGTTGTTGTTATGGGTAATACTGACTTATACAAAATTAAACAAGAAAAGGATGCAATTTATTCAAATCCTGAAGCAACAATGGATGATTACACAAGAGCAGGTGAACTTGAAGAAAAATTTGGTGAATTAGGCGGTTGAACTGCTGAAAATGATGCACAAGAATTACTTTCAGGGCTTCAAATTCCTAAAAACAAATGAGACTCAAGAATGTCAGAGTTGACTGCTAATCAAAAAATTAAAGTTCTTCTAGCAAAAGCACTTTTTGGTAACCCTGATATTTTAATAATGGACGAACCTACTAACCACCTTGATTTGCGTTCAATAAAGTGGCTTGAAAACTTTTTAGCTGACTATCAAAATGTTGTCATTGTTGTTAGCCATGATAGTGATTTCCTTGACAACATATGTACTCATATTGTTGATATTGACTATAATGAAGCCAAAATTTACACAGGAAACTATACATTTTGAAAAGAAAGTAGTGAACTTGCAAGGGAATTAATGAAACAATCAAATGCTAAAAAAGAAGTTCAAATCGAAAAACTTAAAACATTTATCGCTCGCTTTAGTGCTAACGCATCAAAAAGTAGACAAGCTACAAGTAGAAAAAAATCACTTGAAAAAATAACACTTGATGAAATTAAACCTTCTAATCGCAAGTATCCATACATAAGTTGAGATATCAATAGAGAACCTGGAAAAGATATCTTAAATGTTGAAAACCTAACTTATGTTGACGAGAAAGGCAATACACTATTTCAAAATGTTTCATTCACATTAGCTCGTGGTGAAAAAATGGTTTTAATTGGCGATGATGACATTGCTAAAACTAAATTTTTAGAGTGCCTAATTGGAAAAGTTAAGCCGACAAATGGCACTATAAAATGGGGTCAAACAATAAAACACACATATTATCCAAACGATAATAAAGAATACTTTAAAGATGATATCACAATCCTTGATTGAATTGCGAAATGACCACCATATAATTCAACCGAAGAAACAAAAGATGTTAGTGATCAAAGAATGAGAGGTTTTTTAGGTAGAATGCTATTCTCAAATGATTCAGTCTTTAAAAATGTTAAGGTAACATCTGGTGGAGAAAAAGCTCGACTAATGTTCTCGAGAATGATGCTACTTGAAGCAAACTTTTTAATACTAGACCAACCACTCGACCACCTTGATGCTGAAAGTATTGATAGTGTTATTTCAGGTCTTAAATCATATAAAGGTGGCGTTATTGTTACTACCTACAACAGAGCATTAGTTAACCAAGTGGCCAATGTTATTGTTGAAATTGCACCTGATAAAAGTTTTATATATCACGGTACACTTGATGAATATGAGAAAATAATGAACTATTAGAGTTCAAGATTAAAGAGGAACAATGATTAAATATGTTTTAGAATCAAAAAATGTGGAATATAAGGACCAAAACTGAAAACAAATTCAAAATAATTTCTTAATGGATAGTATTAAAGAGGGTAAAAAAATTTCACCAGACCAATTAATTCATGAAGCTTTTAAAAAAGATATGAACATTGCAATTAAGCAAATGGGTGACGAAATAACAGCAAAATATCCAAAAGCATTAATTTTTTCACCAATTGTTGTTGTGGAAGAAATTGACAAGGAAAAAGCAAAAGCGACAATAACTTTTGTTGTTTATCCAAAAGCTGAACTTGATAAATTCGATGTTAACATTAAACCTGATTCAAAATATGAACCAGTAACAAAAGTTGCAGTTGATGAAGTATATAAAAAGTTTATTGCAGAATACCCACTACTCAAAGAAGTTGATGAACCAATCAAAGATAATGACTATGTAAGATATGATATTGAAGTAACAAAAGATAATCAAGTGCTTTATTCTAAAAAAGATTTAGATACAAAAGTTGCAACTGACTTCTTGCCTGCTTCACTTAGCAATGAATTAGTTAATCATAAACTAAATGATGTCTTTACTTTTGAATCACCTGAAAAAGAAACAATTAAGATAACTGTAAATAAAATCTTTAGACCATTTAAAACTCAATTAACAAATGATAATATTAAGGAAATTAAGGTTGCAGGTATAAATAGCCTTGACGATTTATATAAACAATTATCAGCTAATTTTAAAAAAGAAATGGCATCAGGTTATCTTCTAAATTTCTTAAAGAAAGTTTTCATAACATTAAGTGAAAAATATGGCTTTGATTTGGCTCCAATTTTAATTGATACACAAGTTCAAAACTTTATTGATGATAAATTAGCTACCTTCCCACCTCAAAGAGCTCAAGAAATTAGAAATGCTATTGCAAACAAACAAAAAGATGGTTATGAAATTATTGATATAGCAAAAACTAATGTAAGAAACTCACTAATCAACTCAATTATTGAATACACACTTTCATCATTAATGAAAAATAAAATTAGTGATGAAGAAATTGACAAGTTTTATGAAATTGTTAAAGAAGAAACAGCCTTTAGCGGTCCAGTAAAACTAAGTAGAGAAAACGCTGCTGATATTTTAGTTAAGCAAAAGATGGCTCTTAACTTACTTAATTTAAATGATAAAGATAGTTATCAAGCTCTTTCGAATGATTTAGGGCTAAGAATTTAATTAACTGCATAAGTGCAGTTTTTTTAACGCAATCATTGGTTGCTTTGAGCATCAATAATTCTACTTGCTTGCTTGCTTCCTTGACCAAAATTATAAATGTTTTTGACTTGTGGAAAAACTTTACTTGCTTGATTAATATCAATGGGTTCATGGCCTGAAATGTTTGCACTCGTTACATACATAGGACCATTTTTTTCTAAAAATTCAAGCAGTTCCTTATTATCTGGCATTCTAAAACCTTGGTTATTACTAATTATTGAATAAGCACCAGGTCAATATTTAAGAGCTAAATTATTAGCCTCATCGCTTCATTGGCTAAATTTTTGTGCCTGTTGAATTGAAGAAACTAAAATCATTACTTTTTTATTTTTTGGGCGCTTCTTTAGAAAATAAAGTGCATCTAATGTTTCTTGGCATACTGGTCCACCTATTCCTGTGACTGTGTCAGTTGTACAAATAAAAATTTTTTCAAAATTCATAGTGGTTTAATTATATTACTAAAATAAAAATCACCTCAAAGGTGACTTTAAAATTACTAATTATTTAACTAAACGAACACGTTCTTTTGAAAAAGGCATAAGTGCCACAAAACGAGCTCTTTTGATTGCTCCAGCAATTTTTCTTTGGTCCTTTGCACAAGCACCTGTTGCTGAACGAGGTTTGATTTGTCCTGTTGTTGTAACAAATTTACTTAAGAATTCAGTGTTTTTGTAATCGATGTAAGTTAATTTTAAATCGCAAGTTTCACATCTACGACGTCTAAAGTTTGTTTTCTTTTTGTTTTTTAATGCCATGATTCTCCTTATTTAGTTTCATCAACATCAATTGAAAATGTATGATAATTTTCCTCTTCATCATCATCGCCATCAATTAAGAAGCCACCAAATTGATTAGCTGGTTGTTCCTCTTGTTTAATGTTGGCCTTAGGTGTTGTTGACTTTGCGGTTGTATTTTGTTTTTTAGTTTGATTATTATATGAATTACTTCCTGATGTAAATTCACCACTTCTACCTAATCTTTGTTCTCTAACAGAACGTGGTTCAAGTAAAGAAATATTTTCAACAGTAACTTCATATGATCAAACTGTTCCATTTTGTCCTTCATATTGTGATGAAGTAAATGAACCTTCTATTGAAACAAGTGCACCTTTTGTTGCAAAATTATTTAGAAATTCTGCTGAATTTCTTCATGCGACAATAGGAACAAAATCAGTGATTTTATCATTTGATGAACGACGATTTACTGCAACAGAAGTTCTAGCATAGGCAATTCCGCTGTTTGTTCTATACATTCTTATTTCATTAGAAATACGACCTACAAGCAATACTTTATTCATAATTTCTCCTTAATGAGAAGTTAATAACTATTCTGCTTTTTTAGCTTTACTTTGACGTGGCTTAACTTCTTTTTCTTGCGATTCTTTTTTAACTGCTACTTTTTTAGTTTCATCATTTTTTACAACTTTTTTGAATTCTCTTTTTTCTTCAAATTTAGCTCTGCGGCTTTCTTTTTTAACTTTGCCATAACCTTTTTCTGTATCTAAGTTAATTACTAAATGTCTTCAAATTTCTTTTGAAATATTAACACGACGAGTTAATTCAGCAATTAAATTACTTTCAGCTTCAAGTTCAAAAAGCAAGTATTGTGCCTTTAATGAACCATTAATAGGGTATGCTAAGTCAGTTCTTTCAAGCTTTTCAGCTTTTTTAATATTTGATTTTTTGAAGATACTTTCAACTAAACTAATGCTTTTTGATGCATCACTTTTAGGATCAAGTATCATCATAATTTCATATTTATGCATTTTTTTCTCCTTCTGGACTTCAGGGTCTCAATCGACCAAGGAGTATTATTATCCTTAAAATACTCTGCTATATTATAATACATATTTTAATTAATATACTAATGTATTTTTAAAAGTTTAATGGTTTTATTTTATTTTGTCCACCCTGTTTTTATCTTTTATTTTGTCCATTTTTAGGTTTCAATTATTATTTTAAAAAGGAGAATTTAAATTATGGAAAATCTTGTAATTAAAACCAGATTTCAAGCAGTTGATACAGGTAAAACAACTGATTATGAAGATAAAAAAATTTTAGATTTAAAAAATTCAACAATATTGAAATAGACCAAATGCCGAAATATCAAAAATATTAGGAAAATTAGGTTGTAGAACATCAACAAAAACAATTAAAAGATATAGAAATCAAATATTGATTGCATCTACAAATAACCAAGATGCAATCAGTATATCACATGGTAATAAAAATAAACTTAGGGGTGTGAAAGTAAGTGATTCAGTTATTATTGATTTAACTAATAGATATTATGAATTAGTGGAACATATTGAGAAAATATCAAAAGGTGATCTTAGTGTAGCCTTGTTGCATTTTTACAATAATGAGACTTACTAATGATGAAAAAAATTGTTGCCTTTCACTACCTTTTATAAAAGAATGCTTAGACTTGGTTATTGCAGTTCATATGCAACGAGAAAAGTAAAAAATGAGTTAAGAGAAGAAGAATGTTTTTAGAAAACGGTCAAGATATTTCTAAAATCGAGGCACAGTTTATTAAAATTTATGAAAAAATTCTAAATAAAAATCCATTAAAAGGTGTTTACCAAAATAAAAGTTCTGACTATGATTTTGGGCAAATTATTGAAATTGATGCAACACCACTTCATCTTTTTGGAGAAAGTAAGAAGTACCATATTTATAATGCTTGTTGATGCAGCAACAAAAAGTTTGTTAGCAATCTGAATTGACATTGAGGAAACAACAATTGGATATCAAAATCTTCTAACACAATTATTTAAAAGGTATGGCATTCCACAAGTAATAATAACGGATAGAAGAAGAACTTTTGAGGTTCAGATAGTACAAGAACAAATATGGAAGAAGCACTAAATGCAAGAGGAATTGAACTTATAACAAGCGAGCAATCCAAAGGCAAAACCAAATGTTGAAAGATCATTTTGAACATTGCAAAGATGAATAGGAACATTCTTTCATACAAACGGAATCAACTGTTTTGAAGACTTTTGGGAAAAATTGAACTTTTAATTGATGAATACAACAAACAATTTAAAAAGGCCGAAGCAGTAAGTAAAAATCAAATGTTTTTAGAAAGCCAAATACTGAAATTTTTGAAGAAGAGATGAATCTTGTAATTAAAAGAAAAATAGTTAATCATACTGTGAGATATGACAACAAATATCTTGCTCCATTTGATAATAATGGCGCTAGGGTTTCTATGTTTGAAAGTGGAGAGGCAAAGCTTATGGTAACTCCTGAAAATAAATTATTCTTTGTTGAGGGAAAAGAAAATATGAAGCCAGAGTACCGAAAGGAAACGAATTGAGTGCAATCGATGTATATGCAATATCAAAAATCTTGATCCACAACATCAAGGTGTAAGAGCTACAATTAAAACCATGCTTCATAATAGAACATGAACATCCAGTACATTTGAAAAACTTGAAAATATATTTAAGAATTCTGCAAACCCAAACAATAAAGACATTGAATTTATTAAAAAACTATTAAGTGAAAATCTTGAAAAGTTAAATGATATTACAAAAGAAATGAAGGAATTTATTGACGCTAATTACAAATCATTTAAGTAAGTTTTTCTTGTTTCTTCTTTTTTAAAAAGAAGAAAGCCTGTCTTAGCAAGACAAAAGAAGTTTTGCTTCTTAAGACCGACAGGTCTTAATAAGAGCCAACGGCTCAATACTTATTAAATAAGTTATTTTTTATTTCAATCAACAATTTATTTGTTGATTGAAGAATATTTAAAAGAAATTAACAAATGATGTCAATCCCCAAAAGTTATGAAAAAACTTTAGGATTGAAGACAAAATGAATTAATTAAAAGCAACTTCTTAATGATGTTGTATGTTTTAATATGCAAAATTTTAAAAAATGTAATTTAACATTTAAAAATGCGGTAAACCTTAATGTTGTACACACAAAAACAAAAAATAACACATTTTTTGCTGTTTTAGTTAAAAAATAGCCAAACTTTTATGTGTTTTGGCTATAATTTTTACAACCTTAAAAATTGGACAAAATAGAAGAAAATTATCAAATATACTAATGTATTTTTAAAAGTTGATTTATTAGAAAACTTATGTTAACTATAAGTCAAAATAATTATAAATTTTATAGATATCCTAATTTACTATAATGACTATAAAACAGCCTAATTTGGTAATTATTTTGATTGTTGAGTGCTAAGAGAAAAAAACAAAATTATTTTTTGAACATAATATTAAATTTAATATTAGTGTCGCTTTTGTGAAAAATTAGTTAAAAAAATAGTTGTAAGTTTGCAAGAATATGATAAATTAAAAATATGCATAAGTTAGTTATAGTAGAGTCACCTAACAAGGTTGAAACAATCAAAAAATATCTAGGAAGTGACTTTGATGTTATTGCATCAGTAGGTCATATTGCTATTATGAGCACGAGAAAGGGGGAACAAGGTCTAGGTATTGATTTAGAAAATTGAGAACCATATTATTCACTTGATAGTAGTAAAAAAAATGTTATAAAGGCCCTTAAAGAAGCAATTGCTAAGGCAGATATTATTTATATTGCAACTGACCCCGATCGTGAAGGAGAAGCAATAGGAGACCATATTGTTAGCTTCTTAATCAATAAAGATCGAAATAAGTCAAAAAAACAATATTATCGAATTAAGTACAATGAAATAACAAAAGAAGCAATTCAAAAAGCAATTGAAAATCCATGCGAACTGGATAAAAATTTAATTGATTCACAAAAAGCAAGAAGAATGTTAGATCGAATAATTGGCTTCAAATTAAGTCAATTAATGCAGAAAAAAATTTCTAATAGCCCAAGAGTTCCAAGTGCAGGTAGAGTTCAATCAATAGCACTTAAATTGGTAGTTGATCGTGAAGATGAAATTAATGCTTTTGTACCAAGAAGTTATCACAAAGTTGAAGCAAAGCTTAGCAATATATTAAGTGCTAATATCTACTTTGAAAATCATATTTCTGGTGAAAAGAATTGAGTTTACCCAGAAGAGTTAGATGAAGTTAAGGCTGAACTTAATATTGAACCGGTTAATATTTTAGAAGTTGTTGATATAAAAGAAACTAGAAAATCACTAGCCAAATATACACCTCTAAAACAAGCAGTTTTATACAAAAAAAGCCCGCTTACTTCTAAACAAACTCAAATTGCGGCTCAAAAATTGTATGAGGGTTATGGTGATGGTGGTCTAATAAGTTACCCAAGAACTGATAGTACAAGACTTAGTCAACATTTCTTAAATTTAGCTCGCTCTTATATTAAAAATAAATTTGGTCAAGAATATATTCTTGAAGAAATTAAAGGTTTTGCAGGAGACCAAGATGCCCATGAAGCAATAAGACCTACTGATATAACCTTACAACCTGAAGCTGCGCGAATTAAGTTCAACCTTGAAAACAATGAATACATTGTCTATAAATTAATTTATGAACACACTTTAATGTCGCTAATTAATCCACCTATTAAAGCAAGCAAATCTTACACATTTAAGAAGAACAACTTAACTTTTAAAACCAATGTAAGTAAAACAATTTTTCCTGGTTATTATGTAGTTCGTAACGAAAATGAAGATTTAGATGATCCAAATTATCAACTTTTCCAAAAAGTTGGTGTACTCAAATATGAAATTAGTGATCATGAAACTAAACCACCAGCAAGATATAGCGAAGGTTCATTAATTGAAGCACTTGATAATATAAAAGTTGGTCGCCCTTCAACTTTTGCAACAACAGTTGCAGTTAATTTAGAGAGAAAATATTTTGAAAACATTGATAAAGGCTTACATCCAACAGACTTTGGTCGACTTGTTTTAAATAAACTAATTAATGGATTCTCAAATATTATTAATGAAGGCTATACAGCTGAGGTTGAAGAACAATTAGACCTAATTGCTTCTAATAAAATAACGATCCAACCAATTATGTATGAATTTTGAAACAGATTTAACCAAACCTATGAAAATGCAACACAAACATTAGAACTTACAACAATAGCTTTTGAATACATTAATGAAAAATGCCCTGATGACAATGGTGAATTAATAATTAGAAATAATAAGCGAACCGATTCACGTTTTGTCGGGTGTGCCAACTTCCCTAATTGTCACTATGCTCGAAGTATTGAGGGTGAGTCAAATAATCAAGGTAAACGCAAATGATTCTTTAGAAAGAAAAAATAAAATATTTGTCGCACGACAAATATTTTTTTGCTTAATTATTATTTTCGTTTTTAGCGTTTGTCATTGAACGCATAACAGCTTTAATTTGTGACTCAGAAGCTTTTCTACCCATTTGTAAGAACATTGCTCTAATCATTTTTTCAGTAATAGGAGGGTTTTCTCTAATTTGTTTTTCAAAGAGTTTCTTTGAAACTATAAAAGCAATAAAACCACCCATTACAAAGAATAAAACAGCCATACCGATAACTAGTCCTATTCATCCACCTGTACTCATAATTAGCCTCCTTCATAATATAAATTAATTATTAAATATTATAAATTAAAAGTTACAAAATTAATGATATTTAATTTCGCTCTCATAAAGTTTAGGACTCATTGACTTAATAGTTTCAACAATTAAGTCACCTGCTGCCATGAGATCTTCAATGTTGCAAACACCAATTGGTGAGTGAAGATATCTTTGTGCTAGCGAGATAGTTAATGTAGCTGCTCCGCCCCTAGCGTATTGAAGTGCGCTTGCATCAGTACCACCACCCATAGCAACAAATTTATAATGCTTGATTTTTTCTTTTCTGCCTATTTTACACATTAATTCAACTAATTTTGGATTAGCCATCATTGCTCCATCCATAACTCTAATTGCAGCACCTTTACCCAATGCTGTTGTGCCTGCAATAGTACCAATTGTATCATGTGTACTAGTAGTATCAAGTGCAATTGCAATCTCTGGATCAATAAGTGATACAGATGTTTTTGCACCTCTAGTACCTACTTCTTCTTGAGCTGTACCAACTAGATACAAATCAACTGCTAAGTCTAGGTTGCTTAATTTGTGTGCTATGTATTCAAGAGTTGTAACTCCAGCACGATTGTCCATAGCCTTAGCACCAGCTAAATTTTCATTATCAAAAATTATTGTTTCCCCTGACATTAGAACTCTATCGCCAATTTGAACATTTTTAGAAATTGCTTCTTCTTTATCTTTAAATCCAAAGTCTGCATAAATTTCTTTGTTAGTTAGCGCCTTAGTTCTTGCTTCTGCTTCCATAATATGAACTGATGTGTGGCCAAAAAGTCCACAGAATCTTTTATTATCACTAGTGATAAGTGTTGCTTTTGTTCCAATAGCAACACTTGGTCAAATTCCACCAACTGGACTTAGTAATAGTTGACCATTTTCGTGAATTTGTCTAACTAAGTAACCAACCTCATCCATATGTGCAGCTACCATAAATTTAGGTGCGTTTTTAATTTTTGACTCTTTATGTAAAATAACTGAACCAAAATTGTCATAGCTAACTTTAAAGTTCTTTGAGTTAATATTTTTTACTAATGTCTTAGCTACATTTTCCTCATATCTACTAAGACCCTCTAATTCACAATATTCAATTAATCTCTTTTTAAATTCTTGTTTGTTCATATTACCTTCTTATTTATAGGGCATATAGCCTTGGTGCATATAATCAATAAGTCCTTCTTTAAATGTTTTATGAGTGAATTTATCATCACGTTTATCTTTGTAATAAATATAAACTAATACGTGGTCACTACCGTAGTTTGAACTACTCAAACCATTTGAACGACTATATAATGTGCCTGTTCAATTTCAAGTTGTTGTCATACCACTTAAATAATAATTGAGTGGATTCATGTTATTATCATAACCAATTAAAACTTTTGAATTTCCGTCTGTATATTTTGCCATTAAGGCTGTTTTATAGTCATTTAAGTTACTTGAAAAAGCATTCATAAAGCCACCCATCAAGTAACCTTCAGATGTTAAATTAGTTGCGTTTCAGAAGAGACCCCTTGGTGTATTTGAATACAAGATTGAAGCCATAAAACTATAAACTCTTCATAGTGCTTGAAAACCGGAATTGTTCTTTCTTATGTCATTATGGTCGCTATATGTTTTTTCACTTGCTTGTTTTAGAAATTCTTTAACAAGTGGAGAAGCAATAGCAGAAATTAAATTTGAAAGTTTTCCACGGATGATGTCTCATAATCCGCTTCAACCAATACCAACTTCGAATTTTTCAGTTCCTTGTGCTGAATTAAACATAACTTTATATAAACCTGCTTGGTCATTTTTAGGAGTTGATTTAAACATTAAGTTAATAAAGTCAACAATTTCAGCTTGTGGCACCTCGCTAAGCAATTGATTAATTAAAGGAATCTGGTTAAAGATATTTGATAAGTAAACCTTGCCACCTGAGCTAATGAATTTAATAGCACCTTCTTTGGTTGCATTTTTTAAGTTTTCTGAAAGTTTCTCAAAGCCATATTCATTTATTTTCTTTAATCTCTCAAAAATGCTTTCAACTATGTCATCTAAAATCGAAGTCTTAAGCAATGCTTTACCAAATGAGTGAATAAATTTTTGAATTTTAACATCTTCATTTTTATCAACACTTCAGCCACTATTTCTTAGGTTTGTTGCCAAAATTGTTCCAATTGAATAAGCAACTTCTTGGTTCTTTGTAAATAATTCACTAATATATTTTTTTATTGAATCCTTAATAATAGTTGCATTTGATGAATTCATAAATTTACTTATTGCCTCAGTTCATGAATTAAGTTGTGCATATTCAAGGTTTTTGTCTAAGACTTCTTTAATAAAAGCATCTAAAATATTTTTTAGGTTTTGCGACTTAATAACCTCTTTTAAGAAATCGCGGGCTTTTTGTTCACTTAAACCATATTGGGTAAATGGACTAACTAGATGAAAGTCATCAATAAACTTGTTAACTAATTCATCTTTTGAAGTAATACCAATAATAACCTTGTTTAGATTTTCTCTAATTACATCCTTATGTTTATTAACTATATTATTTTTAAGGATAGTTGCCACAAATGAGTATTCTTTTAATTTAAGTCCATTAACCAAAATTGGCGAAATATCTTTAATAATTTGGTCAAAATTATTGTATTTCTTGAAACTATCAACCATTGTGTTAGCTAAGTTAGGCACCATTTTTAATTCCACAAAGAAATTATGTAGATTTGCTAATAAATCATCAACTAGTGCTTTGTTTTCTGCTGATGTTGAATCAATGTCATATGGTTTAACATGTTCATCAAACAAACCTCTTAATAGTTTATGTAATGACTTATTTTTTAAGAAATCTTTTAAAACATCTTCAAGATTTTGTGCTAGTTTATCAGCTCTCTCTTGAGGCATTACATAAATTTTTAGAATATCAATTAAGCTATTTGCACTTTGGTATGAATCAATATCATTAAATAGTGAGTCTAAAATATTGTCAACAATTCTTTGTAGGCCTTCTGTGTGTTGGAATAGATCAATAAACATATTGTTAAAGTCAGCTTCACTTATATGTTTATCAATTACACTGTGAACTTTTTGAGGCAATTGTTTAAATAATTTGCTACCTAAAGCAATATCATCGCTTACATAAACTAGAATATTTTTAATGAATTTTCTTAAAAATGTATGGTGTTTAGATACTGTGTTTTTAGTTACTAAAATTTTAATTAACTTAACGCTGTTTGCTTCTCAATTAGTTTTATTAAAGAATTTTTCATTGATACTTTTAGCAAATTCAAGCATAAATGCCTTAAAGTCAATTTGTGTACCTTTTGTTTTTAGTTCAGGTAATAGTTTACCTAAAATATCTTTTGTAATGTTAAATTCTTTATCTAACGTTGGAACAATAGTCAAGAGATCACTAATAAAGTCTTGCATTTCTTGTTGAGAAATACCTTTAATAAGATTTTTTCTTTTAGACAATGACTCATATAACAATGAAGTTAATATTCTTTTAATTGAGTCTTGTTGTGAAACATTTAAGACAAATTTAGAAGCTTTTTCCACAAGATAATCTATATTGTTTTGTTCATTAAATCACAATTTGATTATGTTATTAAAATCACCTAACTTATCAATTGACATTGAATTATCAAAAATTGCTTTTGTTAAAAAGTTCTCTAGTATGTCCTTAAATTCTTTGTTATCTAAAATGTATGCAACAATATCAACAACATCTTGATCATTAAGGTTTTTAGCTTCATCAGTAGGTAATTTAGCAATTAGTTTTTTAAATAAACTTTTTGTCTCAGGGAAGTCAAAAATTTTCTTAATTAATGGCGAAATATAGTCATATGCTGACGTATTTACAAAGTTTTTAAAGATAACTTTTAGAGCATCAAATAGATTGTTAGTATTAGCCAATTGACTTTGATCAGTTTTCAATAAATCATTAATCAACTGAAATATTAAGTTTCCGAATTCATCTGTTTTAAAGGTCTTTTCGAATAATTTAGTCAAATCTTCTTTACTAATGTATTCACTAATTTTAGGTTGATTTTTATCATAAAATAAGTTAACTATTTTTTCTGCAATTGAGTTTTTAGAATTAACAAATCGAAGTGCATTTTTAACTAATTGTGAAATTGTTGCACGATATTGTGATAAGTTCGAACTAGAAACAATTTTAATCAACTTATAGGTTGATTCTTGTCAGTTTTGCTTGTCAAATATCTTGTTAAATTCATCAAGTGTGTTAGATATCACATCAGAAAATTTAAAGTTCTTAATATTACCTTTTGACAACTCGCTTAATAGAGAATCAATAAATTTGGTACTTAATTGTAATTCGTTATTTACTTCACCACTTAATGAAAGAAGTTCATAAATTAATTTTTTTAAATTATTTTCATCAATATCCTTAACTAATTCTGGATATTGTTTAATAACATTACTACCTAAACGAGAAATAATTTGTTTAAATTCATTATCATTAAACAAGTCTTTTGCAATTGATTCAAAAAACTTTCTGATGTTTTCCTTGTTTTTATTGTTGTTAATAAATACATTAAATAATTCAATGAAATTCTTACATTTAGCATATTCATGTGCACTATCGATTAGTTCAACAACCAAATTGCCAAAAGCTTCCTTAAGTGATTTTGTATTTAAAATTATTTTTATTAAGTTAGTTAAGTCGCTTTGCGAAATAAATCTTGCTATATTGTCATTATAAAATGTTTTAACAAGTGAATGAATGTCATCGTAATCTACTTCTTGAGCTACAATATTTGAAAAAATTTCTTCAAAAATTGATTTTAGTTCATCCTTATGGCCACTGATTACAGGATTTGAGCAGAAGCTTGTGATGAATTCAATAATTCTTTCTTCTTTTAAAATCTGTGTCTTAAGTGATTGCAAAAAATAAGTTAGTTGATAATTTTTTGCTCCAGGTTCATTATCCTGATCTCAGTCATATTCAAAAAGTTGCTTTTGAACATCAAGCAAGAATTTAGCCACAAACTTTTCATTAAAGAATCAATCACGAAGTGCTTTTTGATGTTCATGGTCATTTTTATACATAAAATTCTGAAGTCTTTTATTTGGATCAATTTTTGCATAAACATTTGACTTAAACATTGAATTCATAAGGTCAATAAATATTAGATTTCCTAGACCATTGTAACTTAAAACTCGATTAATATAGTTTTGTTGACTAATTTTACTCTTGTGAACTAAAAACAAATCGTCCTCTTGTTTTAAAAAAGCTTCCAAATTATCATTAAATATTTCTTTAATCTTTTCAAAAGGTTTTTCAACGTCAATTTGATGTTCAAATGAGTCTTGATCACTCTGTAGATATTTGTTATCTCATAAAATCTTATTTTGATGATATTTATTAAGATCACGTGATGGATTAATTAGTTTAATAAATACATCCATTGCCATTTTTTTATATCCAAATGTTGATGGGTGTATATCAAAAATATTTGGAGTTAGTAACTTCAAATCATTTTTTCATAAACTACTATGATATGGATTTATAAAGTATGTCTTATTACTTATAGCTGTATACTTATTTTTTTTATTAAGCAAGTCTAAAAGAATATGTCCAATGCTTAAGAGATTACCTTGGTCATTCTTGTTAATTGCTTTATCAACTAAATCCATCAAAAATGTTAATGGTAATGGATAACCCACGAAATTAACATTAGCCTTATTATTAATTTTTTTAAGAGTGCTAATAAGTTCCTTTTGTCTTATTTCTAATTTTTCAAAAACATTTTTGAAAATTACATTGAAATGTGAAACAAGCATATTATAGTCAAGGTTCTTACTTCTAATTTGTTTAACTAGATCCAAAATTGGAATATTAACTATTGCTTTTGATAATAGTTCCTTAATAAAATCATTAGCACCAAGTGTGATAGTTATTAAATTCGAATTTTTTATTTTTTCAATAATTTCATTTTTGACACTTAATAAATCTGGTCCAAACTTTGTGTTTAATTCCTTTAAGTCATCATTGTTTATTGAACTATTAGATTCATAATTTAAAAGCAGGTTTCATTCTTTGAATGTAGAACCTGAGACAGCTTTATTGTCAAAAGACTCAAGTTTATCATTAGACAATTTTTGTAGAAATGAAGCAAGGTAAGCAGGGAATGATAGTCCTTCCACACTTGAGTTAACTAGTTTTCCAGGATAATCATTATCAAGTTTTGCATCAAAACCTGCTGATATTGAATCACCAAGTGCTAAATATTTAACTGACTCATTTTCTGAAATTAAATTAAGAGATTTGGGACGATTATTTAATACTAATGCAGGTTCGCTATTATTTTTTGGCGAACTTTCGCTAGGTAGTCCTGGGATATTTGGATCATTGTGCTTTTTTGTATTATTATCAAATGATTGACTTCCACGTGGAACTACTTTGTCTTTGGTTGGCAGAAAACTTAGGCCTGTTGCTAGACCAACTGTTCCTACTAGTGTAGTTGACAAAATAATTATTGTCTGCTTTAATTTAACTTTCATAAGTTATCACCTATTTTTAATTAATAAAGAATATAAGCAATTATACTAAATTGATGCAAAAAACAAAGCAAGGGGACTACTCGCTTTGTTTTTTAGTACTTATATTATTTTTTTGCTAAAAATACTGTTTTATAGTACTTTTAGTAAATTATTAAAGTAGTTAAAATGTTAATTATTTTCGTCATCGAATGTGTCGGTGTAATAATCATCCTCATAAATCTCTTCAATGCCCATTTCTTCTTCGGTAGCTAAATCCTCAACATTTATATTAGTAAATTGTTCAAATTGGTTGTGGATATTACCAAAAACATCGCCAAAATTTGAGTCGAATAAATCAGGTCTATCGGCAAATTTATTTTTGAAATATGAACGTGGATCACGGATATCATACTTACCTTTTTCTTCAAAGTTGCAATTTGTACCCGCTGGAATTCTATGACCTAAAATAATGTTTTCTTTAAGACCTTCAAGTCTATCAGACTGTGCTGCAATAGATGCATTAACAAGAATTTTTGGAGTTTCTTGGTATGAAGCAGCTGCAAGGAATGAATCAGATAATAGAGGTGTTTGTTTAGCACCTTTAATCTTAACTTCACCAAATGGTGGTTTTTTACCTTGTGAAATTAAACGCGCACTTTCATGTTGATATGCAAAAATATCTACAAGGTTTCCACTAAAGAATTTACTATCACCTGGGTCAGTAATAACAATTTTTGAAAGCATTTGACGAATGATGATTTCAATATATTTATCACTAATTGTAATACCTTGAAGACGGTAAAGTCTTTGAACTTCTTTTAATAAATAGTTTTGAACTGCACGTGTGTCAGCAACTTTAAGAAGTTCATTAAGAATAATTGGCCCTTCAACAATTTTTTGACCTGGAACAACTTTCTCATTCTTCTTAACTCTAAGTCTACGGTCCTTACGAGCTGTATAAATCTTGCTTTGTGTGTTACCCTCTTCATCCTTATATTCAAGAGTAATTGCTTGATAATCTGTTGAGTTTCCAAGAGTGTCTTTTCTATCTTCAATCTTGGTAATCTTTCCATAATGTTCTGCAATAATAGCAGGTTTACCTCATGGAGAATCATAAGCATCAATTAACTCCATCAAACGGCCAAAACCACCTGTGATATCTTCAACGCCAGCAACACCACCAGTATGGAATGTACGCATAGTAAGCTGAGTACCTGGTTCACCAATTGATTGCGCAGCAACAACACCAACAGCTTCCCCTATATTAACAACACGGTTAAGAGATAAATCTTTACCATAACATTTCTTACATACACCATTTCTTGTATAACAAGAAAGAACTGAACGAATTTCAACAGATTTAATTCCCGCTTTAATAATTTCTTCAGTAATTTGAGGTGTAATTAATTTGTCAGCATCAAGAATTACCTTTTTAGTTTTAGGGTGAATAATTGGAACGTTAGAGAAACGACCTTCTATTCTTTCAGCAAGCGATTCAATTATTGTGTTTGTCTTTGTGTCAAGAATATCTTTAACTTCAAATCCATAATCAGTTCCACAATCATCCTCGCGAACAACAATACCTTGAGCAACGTCAACTAATCTACGTGTTAGATAACCTGACTTAGCTGTGTTAAGAGCTGTATCAGTAAGACCCTTACGAGCACCGTGAGTTGATGAATAGAATTCATAAGCTGTAAGACCATCAAGGAAAGATGATTTAACTGGAATTTCAACAGTTGAACGAACAACACGTTCATTTTCAGCATCAGCCTTAAGAATTTTAGTGTTGTTATTCATAAGACCACGCATACCAGCTAATTGAACAAAGTTTGATGAATTACCACGAGCACCTGATGTAAACATCATAAATAATGGGTTATCAGGGTCTGTTTTTGTAACTTCTTTTAAATCTTTTTCAATTGAGTCTTTAATTTCTGCTCATTTTTGAATAGTTAATGCATATCTTTCATCATCAGTTAAAAGACCTTGTTCAAAATAGTCTTTCAATTCTGCGATGTATTTATCGCCTTCCTTAATTTTGTCTTTTGTAGAAGGTAATGTTGTAACATCAGCAATTGAAATAGTTGTACCAGAAATTGTTGAATATTGATAACCAAGTGACTTAATTTTGTCTAAAACATCAGCCACAAAGTTTGTGTATCTAAATCATACTCGATCAAGCATCTTTGTATATTCGCTAACTCTTCAACCGATCTCATGATCTATTTTTCTGTATTCCATCATTAATTCTTCATTAATTGTTTCATATTCTTCTTTAATAATACGAACTAAGTTTTCAGTATGTCATACAGGAATTGGATTGTTGTTGTAATCAACTAAATTTGCACAACTGTTGAATAAATCATTTATTGTCTCACTATTTAAATCAGCAATAATTGTGGCCAAATCTTCCATTGTAACTATTGCTACGTAACGGTCAAAAATACGACGCACAATTTTTGCAATATCCTTTTTGTTTAAAGGTAAGTTCAAAGGCATATTTTTAATTACCTCTGGAAAATTAATTCCATAAGGTAATAAATAATTTTTTAATTGGTTTGCATCACCTGAAGTGTGTAAAACTTCTTTTTCACCTACTTTCTTAACTCCATCAACTTCTTTGATTTCTCTTTCAATATATTTACCAAAAATAAATTCAAAACTGTCCGGAAGAATTGAGTTGAAAATGAATTTACCAACTGTTGAAACAATGTAACGATCTTGTTCTTCAACTGGTAGAACCCTTTTGTTAACTTGACTAATCGGTAAAACAATACGAGCGTGAAGTGAAACAAGTTTGTTTTCATATGCTGTCATCATTTCATCAAATGAATTGAAATAACGACCCTCACCAACTACTTTTTCACCACTTGATTCTTGAGTTAAGTAGTATAAACCAAGGATAATATCTTGGCCTGGGTTAATGATAGGTTCACCATCTTTTGGTCCAAGGATATTTTTAGATGCAAGCATTAATTCTTTTGCTTCTCTAACAGCTTCATCACTAATAGGTACATGGACAGCCATTTGGTCACCATCAAAGTCAGCATTAAATGGAGTACATGAGAGTGGATGAAGTTTAATAGCTTTACCACGAATTAAAACAGGTTCATAAGCTTGAATTGATAAACGGTGCAATGTAGGTGCACGGTTTAGTAAAACTGGACGCCCTTGAATTGCTTTTTCAACATATGGTCAAATAATAGGATCAAGATTTTCAACTGCTTTCTTACCAGCTTTAATTGAATTAATTTGATTATCGCCTTTAATTAATTCTTTAATAATTCATGGTTCAAACAATTTAGCAGCCATTTCACGTGGAATACCAACTTGGTGCATTTTAAGTTCAGGCCCAACAACAATAACTGAACGACCTGAATAGTCAACACGTTTACCAAGTAGGTTTTGACGGAAACGACCTTTTTTACCTGTTAGTGCATCTGAGATAGATTTAAGTGGACGGCTATCTTTTGATGTAACAGGGTTTGGTTTTTTACGTGCATTATCAATTAATGAATCAACTGCTTCTTGAATCATACGATACTCATTTTGTTTAATTAACATAGGAGCATCAGTTTCTTCTCATTTTTTAAGACGGTTATTTCTAATAATAATACGACGATAAAGTTCATTAATATCACTAGTTGAGTGACGACCACCATCTAATTGAACAAGTGGACGTAAATCAGCAGGAATAACTGGAAGATCATAAATTAACATACTTTTTGGATCTTGACCAGAGTTAATAAACGCATTAATTACAGCTAAACGTTTGTATAATTTTGCTCGTTCCTGAGTTCTTGCACTTGATTGACTTTTATCCTTAAGTGAACGATTAATTTTCTTAATTTCTTCATCAATTAGTTTTGCTTCTTTATGTAAGTCAACATGTTCTAATAAGTATTCAATTGCTTTTGAACCAGTTGAAATAATTGCATCACTATATTCATGAATAATTTCATTATATTCATAGAAATCGATACCATAATCTTTACCCATTTTACTGGTTGCATATGATTCAAGTTCGCCTAATGATTCGCTGATTATTTCGAATTCTTCTGTACCTTCTTCATATTTGCTTTTAATTTCTAATAAAGCATCACGGTAGATAACAGCAGCATCAGCAATATCGATTATTGAATTCTTTTGCAATGATTTTATTCCACCACTTTCCAAAACTATGTGGCTCTTGTAGTAAATAAGTTTTTCTAAGTCAGCTTTTGAAACTGCTTTAGAACTATTAGCAACTTTTAAACCTAATAATTTTGAAATAATTGAGTGGTCGATTTTAAAGAATCAAAAGTGAACAACTGGATTTTGTAGATGAATGTGCCCCATACGACTACGACGTGAAATTTTAGCTAAAATTGTTGCTTTTGATTTTTCACATAATGGAGTTTTTGAACATTGAGTTCCCTCATCACTTCTTTTGTATTTAGTTCCACAAACTGGACACTTAAAATCAGTTGTTGGTCCAAAAATTAATTCATCAAATAAACCTTCACGTTCAGGTTTGTAACTTTTATAATTAATTGTTTCAGGTTTTGTTACTTCACCATTTGATCATTCCAAAACATCTTCTTTAGTTGCTAAAGAAAGAGTAATCTTTTCAATTTCACGATCTTTATTCATTTTTTCTCTATCTGTAAAATTATTCATTTGAATCTCCTCCTCTAATATCGAAGTGTTGTTGGAAATCATTTTCGTCTTGTTTTACTTTTTTAAGACCAAGTTTCATTCCTAATCCTTTTAATTCGTAACTTAATACATTAAATGATTCTGGAACACCTGGCTTAGGTAATTCACGACCTGATGCTAGTGCTGCATAAAGTTGGTTACGACCATTAATATCATCTGACTTATATGTCAAAATTTCTTGAAGAACATTTGTAGCACCATATGATTCAAGTGCTCATGTTTCCATTTCACCAAATCTTTGGCCACCGTTTTGGCTTTTTCCACCAAGTGGTTGTTGTGTAATGAGTGAGTAAGGTCCAACTGAACGCGAGTGCATTTTATCGTCAACCATGTGGTTAAGTTTTAACATATACATAACACCAACTGAAACTGGTTTGTCGAATTTATTACCTGTAATTGGGTCAATTAATCATTGTTTTCCACTTAAAGGTAATCCGGCTTCCATTGTAACATCGTGGATTTCTTCTTTCTTAACACCATCAAAAGTAGGTGTAACAAATTTACATCCAAGTTTTTTAGCAGCCATACCTAAGTGAATTTCAAGTACTTGGCCAATGTTCATACGCGAAGGAACACCTTGTGGATTAAGCATAACATCAACTGGTGTACCATCTTCAAGATAAGGCATATCTTCCTCTGGTAAAACTATTGAAACAACACCTTTGTTACCATGTCGACCTGACATTTTGTCACCAACTTTGATTTTACGTTTGATAGCAATTGAAACCTTAACGATTTTTTCAATTCCATCCTCAAGAGTATCACCATTATCACGACTTAATACATCAACACCAATAACTGTACCATTATGACCATTTTTAACTTTTAATGATGTATCTTTAACATTTTGTTGTCTTTGTTGAAGAACTGCTGAAAGAAGTTTTTCTTCTTGTGATGGATTATCATCGCCTTTTGGACTAACACGACCAACCAAAACATCACCAGGTACAACTTCTGAACCAATTCTTACAATACCATATTCATCTAAGTGTCTTGTTGCATATTTAGAAACGTTAGGAATATCTAATGTTAATTCGTCATCGCCTGCTTTTGATGTTCTAAATTGAATTGTTTGCTCTTCAATATGAATCGAAGTGAAAACATCATCCTTAACTAAACGTTCATTAAGAATAACAGCATCTTCATAGTTATAACCTTTGTATGTTGTGAAAGCTACAACAACATTTTTACCTAATGCTAATTCTCCATCTTTAAAGCTTGAGCCATCTACAAGTAAGTCGCCTTTTTTAACTTCTTGACCCTCTTTAACAAGTGGTCTTTGGTGTACTACTGTATCTTGGTTTGAACGTTGGAAATTTTTAAGATAGTAAGTATCAAGTGCACCTTTTTGGTTTCTAACCTTAATTTTCTTACCATCAACAAACTCAACAACTCCGTCATTTTTAGCAACAAAGTTTCCTGATGAGTATTTAGCAATATCAGCCTCAATACCTGTTGCAACAAAAGGTGCTTCTGGAATTAATAAAGGAACTGCTTGACGTTGCATGTTTGAACCCATAAGTGCACGATTAGCATCATCGTTTTCTAGAAATGGAATACATCCAGCAGCAACTGAAACCATTTGATTTGGTGCAACTTCAATAAAGTCAACTTCTTCTGGTTTACCAATAATGTATGAATAATTATGACGCATTGTTAATTGATTATCAACTAACCTGTTTTTTTCATCAACCTTAACAATTGATTGTGCAATATTAAAACCTATTTCCTCAGCAGCTGTTAAGTAATGAACTTCTGAATAGTCAACTACACCATTTTCAACTTTAAAGTAAGGAGTTTGAAGAAAACCATATTTATTAACCTGAGCATATGTTGCAAAGTTTAAGATAAGACCAATGTTAGGTCCTTCAGGTGTTTCAATAGGACAAATTCTTCCATAGTGTGTTGCATGAACGTCACGAACTTCAAATTGTGCAGTATCACGATTAAGACCACCAGGCCCAAGAGATGTAATACGACGTTTGTTTGAAATTTCAGCAAGTGGATTAATTTGATCCATAAATTGAGAAAGTTTTGATGAGTTAAAGAATGTTTTCATTTGTGTTGAAATGAGTTTATTGTTTGTAACATTCTTTGGTGTTACCTTATCTGGTTCTTTTGCCCCCATTCTTTCACGAGTTGTTTTTTCAAGTTTAGCTAAACCAACATTTAATTGGTTTTGTAATAATTCACCAACGGCAACAATACGCTTATTAGTCATTGAGTCTGGATCATCATCTTGTCCAATACCATCAAGCAAGTTAAAGTAGTAACCAACTGCAGCAATAATGTCAGAAACTAATAAATGTTGTTCATTAGATTTAGGATCATTACCAATAACTTTAACTGGTTTAAAACCTTTATCCATTCATTTTTTAGTTGGATAAACCTTTAAAACAATAATTTTGTTTCTGTGTTTTAGTGACTTATTTTGTGCATCACTTAATAATTTAGCATAAGCAATCTCAGGCTTAACCCCTTCAATTTCAACAGAAGGTAATTTACCACTATCAAAATTGCTTTGGATTAATAATGCAATTTTATGTGTGATTAATGTACCTTTTTTTAGTTTTTCTTCATTACCTTTTGCGTTAACAACAACTAAATCTTCAGCTAAGAATGTATCTGAAATACGATCCACTAAATTTAGTTTTTTGTTTAACATGTAACGACCTGTTTCACTAAGGCTGTAACGTTTTCAATGGAAAAGTAGCCCTGGAATTAAGTTAGCAATTGACTCATCAGTAATACGATCACCACGACGAAGAACTCTAAATAATTCTTCTTGACAATTCTTGATAATTAAGTCAGCATCATGTTCAGGGTTAATTTTTTTATCCTTTTTGATTGTTTCTTTTAAAACATCTGAATTACCAAAAAGGTCTACAATGCTTTCTTGGTTTAAGCCAAGTGAACCTAAGAAAGTAACCAAGTTAACATTTTTATTTTTGTCAATTCTAATTTTTACAGTATCAGGGGTTTTGGTTGTAACCTTGTGTGAAATTTCAATTCATGAACCAATACGTGGAAGAATTTCTACCTTGTTAAATAGGTCATCAGATTGTTTATTTCTAACACCACGACCAAAGTAAGCACCTGGTGATCTAATTAGTTGGCTAACAATAACTTTTTCACTACCGTTTATGATAAAACTTCCACCGCTTGTCATAAGTGGAATTTCACCTAAAAGAACCTTGTCATCTTTAACGATACCTGTTTCGGTAGTAGTTGCTCTAAATTTTGCATAAAGCTTAGCTGAATAGTTTGTACCTTTAACTCTTGCTTCGCTAATTGCTTCATATTCCCTAGATGGAATTTCCAAATCAGCAGAATTTGGAATGTATTCTAATGAAACTTTTCTGTTGGTAGCTGAAATTGGGTAATGTTCTCTCAATGATTCTTCAATACCTGTTTTTTTGAATCACTCAAATGATTCCTTGCTTGTAACTAAAAAGTCAGGAACATTTCAAGTTAATTTAGTTACAGAATAGTCACGACGTTCAGTAATAGGCCCATATTTACGAACTTTGTAAGGGTATTTATTTACATATTTTTTTGTTGCAACATCCATACAGTAATACTCCTTTTGTACATATAATAAAAACTTGCTAGTTTATTTATATACCATAAAATTTGAATTTCTAAAATAAATATTAATATTAAATAAAAATAGCAAATGTGTTTATATTTTACCAATAAAAACAAAAATAACAAGAAAAAAATTTTTTGTTTTTTTCGCTTTGTTTTCTTTTTCCTGAATCAAATAGTTTTGACATTTTTTAAATTTTCCAAAACAACTGTTTTATAGTTGTTTTGGTCAAAACTAGGCTTTTTCAATATAATAAAAAGAAGCCTTTAAACTTCTTTAAATTATGGCCTTAAAATCACTTTTAAATATTGGCCTGTGTAACTTTTTTCATTTCTTGCAACTTGTTCAGGTGTTCCAGTTGCAACAATATGACCACCGTTTTTACCACCTTCTGGACCTAAATCAATTAGATAATCACAACATTTAATAACATCTAAATTATGTTCAATAACCACAACAGTGTCGCCGTTATCTACTATTTTATTAAGCACATTTAATAAATTCGCAACATCATAAGAGTGCAATCCTGTGGTAGGCTCATCCAAAACATAAATAGTTTTACCAGTTGCTTTTTTCTGCAAATAAGTGGCTAATTTTACACGTTGAGCTTCGCCACCGCTAAGTGTAGTTGATGATTGACCAAGTTTAATATAACCCAATCCAACTGAAGCTAATGTTTCTAATTTAGTCTTTATATTACTTCTATTTTGGAAGAATTTAAGTGCTTCATCAACACTCATATCAAGTACTTGTGCTATATTTTTATTCTTATATCTAATTTGCAATGTTTCAGCATTGTATCTTTGGCCCTCACATTGATCACAAGGGACAAAAACATCAGGTAAAAAGTGCATTTCAACTTTTATTGAGCCATCTCCTTGACATTTTTCACATCGTCCACCAGGTACATTGAAACTAAATCTTGAGCGACTATAAGCTCGAGCTCGTGATTCTTCAACTGAAGCAAAAATATCTCTTATATCATCAAAAACTGAGGTATATGTAGCAGGATTTGAACGCGGAGTTCGACCAATTGGGCTTTGATTTACTGGCACAATTTTATCAATTTGATTTACGCCACTAATACTTTTAAATTTACCAACTTTGTGATTGATATCTGAGCGACTAAGTGCTTGTTGAATTCCTTTAACTAGGATCTCATTAACTAGGCTGCTTTTACCACTGCCACTTAATCCACTAACACCTATAAATTTACCAAGAGGAAATTTAACATCGATATTTTTAAGGTTATTTTCACTGGCGCCACTAATAGTTATTACTTTACCATTACCACTTCTGCGAAAACTTGGTACCTCAATTTTGTATTCACCGCTTAGATATTTTCCTGTAATACTGCGAGGCTCACTGATTATATTTTCTATTGAACCTTGAGCAATAATTTCACCACCATCTATTCCTGCTTTTGGGCCAATATCAACTATGTGTTCAGCTTCTCTAATTGTTTCTTCATCATGCTCAACAACAATTAAGGTGTTACCAATTTCAACCATGTCTTTAAGAGTCTTAATCAGTCTTTCATTGTCTTTTTGATGTAGTCCAATCGAAGGTTCATCTAAAACATATAAAACACCTGTAAGATTTGAACCGATTTGAGTGGCTAATTTAATTCTTTGGCTTTCTCCACCACTTAATGTTTCAGCATTTCTATTGAGTGTTAGATAGTTAAGTCCAACATTTTTAAGAAAACTTAATCGATTAATTAATTCATTTATAACCAAAGTTGAAATCTTTGACTCTTCTTGATTTAATTTTAAATTTTCAATTGTTTCCAGTGCATCTTCAACTGACATCTTGCTTAGGTCTTCAATATTAAGATTGTTTATTTTAACTGCAAGAGCATATTTGTTTAGTCTAGTACCCTTACATTTTGAACAATCAAAAGTACCCATATATTTTTTGAGTCAATCTCTTATTCTCTCACTAGTTGTTTCCATATAGAGCCTTTGAATTTTGGCTAGAATACCTTCAATTTTTTTATTTCTTCTTCATTTGTTTCCACTTTCAGAAATTAAGACATATTCAATCTCATCCTTTGAACCATATTTAATAATTTCTAAATCATTTTTACTTAGGTCCTCGACTGGTGTATTTTTGTCTATTTTATAGTGTTTTAGTAATGTATCGAATTCTTGCCACTCTAAATTTTGTGTATCTTTTGTATTTTCAAAATATTTAATTGCACCCTCATTAATTGATCTTCATGGCTCAGGAACTATGGCACTAAAGTCAGCTTTTAAATCTACTCCAAGACCCTTACAGTTTTGACACATACCATAAGGCGAATTGAATGAAAATAACTTGGTTTCAATTTTTGGCATTTCAAAGTCTTTATAAATACAAGAGTGTAATTTTGAATATGATTTAATTAATCCATCGGTAGTTTCAACTTTAACTAAGCCTTTGCTATATTCAAGGGCAACTGAAATAGCTTCGCTGATTCTAATTCTATTTTCTTCACTCAAAACTACACGGTCAACAAGAATGTCAATTGTATGGCGAATATTTTTTTCTAACTTAATTTCTTCATCAAGATTTCTAATTTCGCCATCAACTTTAACTCTTAAAAAGCCTTCTTTTTTTAGTTTCTCAAGCAATGCAACTCATGTACCTTTTTCACCATCAACAACGGGTGATAGAATATATAATTTTGAACTTTCAGGAAGTTCAAAAATTGAGTCAATAATATCTTTATTAGTTTGGCTTGTTATCTCAATGTTATGATTAGGACAATAAGGCTTGCCAATACGAGCAAAAAGTAATCTAAAAAAGTCATAAATTTCAGTTACTGTACCAACAGTTGAACGAGGATTATTGTGCGTTGTTTTTTGCTCAATTGATATTGAAGGACTTAGACCTTCAATACTATCAACATCAGGTTTACTAGTTCCGCCCAAAAACAATCGTGCATAGTTACTTAAACTGTCGACATATTTTCTTCTCCCTTCCTCATAAATAGTATTGAATGCTAAAGAAGACTTTCCACTTCCTGAAAGTCCAGTAAAAACAATTAATTTATTTTTAGGTAGAGTTAATGAAACATTTTTTAAATTGTGTTCTCTTGCACCTTTTATAATAATCTCTTCTTTTGCTGACATATTGTTCCCTTTCTTGTGTTCTTAATATTATGTTTTAGTTTTAAAAATTTACCAAAAAACCTGTTTTAAAGGTTTTTTAGGAAAAATACAAAATTATTCATTGCTAACTTTATTGCTGCCTGCTTGTAATTCAAGAATAATATCACGAAGTTCAATAGCTCTCTCATAATCAAGTTCTTTTGCTGCTTGATTCATTTGTTCTCGTAGTTTTTTGATCAATTCTTCCTTGGCTTGTTTGCTACTTTTTGACTGATTTCTTTTCTCATTTTTAAAAAAGAATTCAATTTCACCACTAATACCCTCGCCAACTAGTGGCTCTGGAATTGGTTTACTAATTGTTTTAGGAACAATATTGTGCTCCTTATTATATGCTATTTGCATAGCACGCTTAATCTCATTATCTTCAATACACTCTTGCATACTTTTAGTTACTTTATCACCGTAAAAAATAACTCGCCCGTTAGCGTTACGTGCTGCACGACCACTAATCTGAATAAGACTTTTTGTTGAACGCATAAAGCCTTCTTTATCAGCATCCAGCACTATAATTAAACTTACTTCAGGTAAGTCAACACCTTCACGTAATAAGTTGATTCCAATAACACAATCATAAACGCCTTTTCGCAGTTTTCTTAAAATTTCATTACGTTCAAAAGTGTTATGTTCTGAGTGAATATAAGCTATTTTTTGTCCTCTTTCCAAATAGTGTCTGCTTAATTCTTCTGAAAGTCTTTTTGTCGTTGTTAAAATTAATGTACGCTCATTTTTCTCTTTTTGTTTTTGCAGTTCATCAAAAATATCTTCAACTTGATTTTTGCTGCTTCTTACTTCAATTTTAGGATCAAGCAACCCCGTTGGACGTACATATAATTTAGTTAACAATCCATAGGTTTTGTTTAATTCATAATCGTCTGGTGTAGCTGAAATATAGATTGTTTGAAAGTTAAATTGACTTTCAAACTCACTAAATTTTAGGGGTCGATTATCTAGTGCACTAGGAAGTCTAAAACCATAGTCAACAAGGTTCTTTTTTCGTGAATAATCCCCTGCATACATACCATTTAATTGTGGAATCATCATATGGCTTTCATCAATAATCAAAAGTGGATTTTTGCCACTAAAATAGTCCAACAAAGTATAAGGTCGCTCACCCTCTTTACGTCTATCCATAAAGCGAGCATAGTTTTCAATTCCTGGGCAAATACCAAATTCTCTTAAACTATCAACATCCTTTTCAACTCGCTCTTTGATTCTTTGTGCTTCAATTAATTGATTATTTGATTCAAAATATTTAATTCTCTCTTCGAGTTCTTCTAAAATTTTTTCACATGCCTCATTGATAACACTACGATCAACTGTATAAGCATCTCCTGGGAAAATTGTATATTGTTTATGGTGCTCAATTATCTCCTTAGTTAATGGATGACAAGTAGTAATTGAGTCAATTTCATCGCCAAAAAAATCAATGCGAATTAAATATTGATCACTGTGAGCTGGTTGAATATAAACGGCATCACCTTTTGAACTAAATGAACCAAGTTCAAGATCAATTTGATTACGCTTATAATTTCGTTGAACCAGTTTTTTAAAAAATTCATCTCTTTTAATTTGCATCCCTACTTCAATAACAAAAACAGATGCATAGTATTCGCTTGGATTAAGAGCACCATAAATAGCAGAAACTGATGCTACAACTATAGTATCATTTCTTGACATTAGTGAATTCATTGCTGACATTCGCATTGCATCTAATTCCTTATTACCTTGAGACACTTTATCAATATATGTATCTGAGGATGGTATATAAGCTTCAGGGCGATAGTAGTCAAAATAAGAAACATAATATTCAACATTATTGTGCGGAAAAAAGCCCTTAAGTTCACTATAGAGTTGTGAAGCAAGGGTTTTATTGTGGCTAAGAACTAGAACGGGGCGATCAAATTCCTTGATAACATTAGCAATAGTAAAGGTTTTTCCACTGCCAGTTACCCCTTTAAGTACTTGATGCTTCATATTTGCTTTAATATTTTCAACTAGTTCGCTAATGGCTTGTGGTTGGTGGCCTGCTGGTTGATATGATGAAGATAACTTATAAATTGACATATGTTTAAATTATAAACATAAATAAGAATTATTAATTTAGGTTACATTATTTTTTGAACTTGGTGCACACTTGCCTTGAGTTGACAAATAAAACAAGCACAGTGTGTGCTTGTAAATATTATTGATTTAGGCCTGTCATAATTCCATGGTTTTCAAAAACCTTATTGTTATTTCCTCAAATTAGATCAGTTAGTTCAGGATAATCACTAAATGGGTTTCTAAGGCCACCATAATGACTAGCTATTGCATTGTTACGTTCAATATCAATAATATCAATTTGGTCTTTAATTGACCATTGAGAATAAACGCTTAAGAAGTGTTGTTTTACATATGGAAATGAACTTCTATTAAATACTTTATCACCTTGAGCATGACTAACTAAACTATTAATATGAGTTATAGCAAAATAGAAATAAGCACGAGCAATGTCACCTTTAAAGGCATCAATTGGTTCACAGGCAGTAGAACTAATTTTGGTTCCATTTAAGCTTGTTCGAGAAGGCCTGCTAACGTTATCATGTGGTAAGTTTCCACGAAGTGCATTGACCTTAATATCTGTTGGTCATATAAAGTGAGCATCATTTCTAGCAGGTTGTTTTTTAGCAAATCATGATTGCGGAATTAAGTGTTCTCGATTAAAACCGTCTCCTTCGCTTCTTCCGCCTTTATGTTTTTTGCTTCAAGTAAAAGTATATGGGTCATCACCATTTGGATTTTCAGAATAAATGTCTAAAATTGTGCCATCTTTTTCAAAATATTTATCAATGAAGCAGTCTTGGTAAACTGTGTAAAGATAGTCATAACCTTTAATATTATTAATTCTACTTTGTTGATTTCCTAATAGTGCTATAAACAATTCCTCGCCTTTTAATCCTTGAAGTGATGAGTAGTAGTTATTTGATGAATCATATATGTATTTGCCAACTACTTTTACCGCATTATTTGGCTGAGCAGGTGTATTAGTTTCACCAGGATTTACTGGTGGATTATTTGGTTGACCTGGTGTATTGGTCCCTAAATTAATTACAAAAATACTTGTTTTTAAATAAGTTGTTTTATAGGTTTTTGTGTCAAATAGTTCATAATTCAGTGTTAACAATTTTGTTGCCGGATCATATGAAGTCTTAATATTTTTTACTTCTTCTCAAATTGCTTTACCTTCAAAATTAAATCATTCAGCCTTTGGTTTTGAGAACTGATTAATCTTCGTAGTTAAATCAATAACAGGCTTAACATTAATATCTCTATATTGTTTAATAATATCATCTTGCTTAGTTTCGCGATCTCGCTTTACTAATGATGTAGATATTGCTAATGCTGAAAATAATGCACCAGTAACAATAATGTTTGCACCAACCACGATACCAATTTTTGTTTTAGTTCTCATCTATTGCACCCCCTTTACTTTACTTAATTACTTACTTAAAAATTATATATTTTTCTATCATAAAAAGTCTTTTTGCAAAGAATAAAAATTTGCTCACTAAATAAGAATAATTCCCAAAAATTCTGTTTTATAGCATACTAGGATTAAAAAGTTAAAATGTTAATATTTTTGTTTCTTATGAGAAAAAAAGGTTTTTTTTCACTACTGCAAAAAGTTTTTTTATTATTTTATAATAAGTATATAAGAATAATTTATAAAGAGGGGGTTTTAATGAAAAATAAAATTAAATTGAGTCTAATTTTTACTACAATTAGTGCTGGTACTTTACCATTAGCATCCTGCTATGGTACTGATAAAAAAGAAGAAGAAATAAAAGCACAAGATGACTTTAGACTTAAGTCAATTGCTAATATTAATAACGCTGTTTTTGATCAAGGACAAAAAGTTTATAAAATTAGCAACACTACTAAAGTAGCTAGTGAAATTGAGAAAGAACATATAAAATGAGAAAGTGTAAGTGGTAAATATTCTTACACAATTGACAAGTTAGATGCTAATGATTCAAAAGGTGAATTAGAAATTTTTCTTACGCAGAAAAAAGGTACAAGCGAAATTTCTAAATTCACTATTAGATTTCAAGGATTTTATGTTGACAAATTTGACGAAAAGCTCAATTTTATAGAGAGTTTTGACTTAAAAGAAAAAGAGAAGTACACTGTTAAAGAATATGTTGCTAAATTTGATAATCTGCAAAAATTACAATCAAATTTAGTATTAAAGACTTCAAATAATAAAGATTTAAACACATTTCTTAATGAATATGAAGTTTCAATTAAAAGCATAACAATTGAAGAAATTAGTACATTTGATGGTGAAGCAAATTTAAAAGTTACATTTGAAAACAAAACTAAATCAAAAACAAAAGAGATTGTTTACAAATTAGTTGGTTTTAAAAAAGAAATTCAAACACTCGAAAAGGTTTTAAAATCTATTTTTGACAGAATTGATGTTTTAGAGGATAAAAAGAATTCAAATGTGTTTAACTATCAAATTAGCGATTTAAGATATTTTAAAAATAATCTATTGGTTGATGCTACACAAGAATTTGCTAAAAAAGGTATTATAGTAAAACAAAAAGAGACTGATTCTTCATCATATGAAACTGATGCTTTTGCTGGTATGTTGAAAGTTAATATAACTTTTGGTTGAAGTGATCTAAATAAAAGCGAAACGTTTACTTGAAGTGAAATTGTTGAAGGATTTAAAGAAATTAAAAATAATACAGAACTAGAAAATTCCTTTAATGTTGATCTAAAAGAAAAATCAAATAAAACCGCTCAAGAATATGCAAATAATTTTAATGCACTTGATGATGCACAAAAAGAAGCACACATTGAATTCACAAATCCAGAATATCAAAATAGTTTTGCTAAACTTAAATCTGAAGAAGCAATTGAAAGTTTAAAATTCGAAATTAAGGTAATTGATAATTTCTTAGGCAAAGTTGAACTAATAATTAAATGACAACAATGAAAACAATTACCATATACCTGCAAAAAAATAATAGTTGGTTTTGTTCAAAAGGAATCGATTGAACAAATAATGAATAAGGTAACTAACGTTAACCTTAGTGATAAAGAAACAAAAACTGTTGAAGAATACATAAGTGAAAACAAGGACAACCTAACTAATAAGATAACTGCTACCACTCCAGACTCAAGCACATTAGTTGATTATTTAACCTCAAAAAAAGTCAAAATTGACAAACATGAATTAATTAATATCAATCCTGTTGAAGGTGTTGCTAAATTGAAATTAACTTTGAGTTACCTTGACAAAAGCCAAGAGGGTGCTGTAATTGAATATACAATTAGTGGATTTAAAAAAGTTAATTCATTGAATGATGACAGATTTAAAAACTTAATTAACTCATTAGAAATCATAAACAGTCCAAACAACTACTATGGCGATTTTGTAAAAGAAATTAGTCTTCTTAAATTACAATATACAAACCCAGATAATAATAAAAAAGAAGACTTCAATGAAGAAAATCTCAAGAAGTTAAATATTAGTCAAATTGATTTTACTCAAAATCTTTATGAAGTTAAGCAAATTGAAAACAAACACAAAATAGTTGTAAATGTTAAATATACTATCAGCGGTTCTGGTGAAACAAAATCAGTTGAACTTGTCTTAAAAGAGGGAACTTTCGGTTATAATTCTCAAACTTTTGTTGAAGAAATTAAGGCAAGCCTTGATGCTAACTTCGATCCAGAAACAGTTAAAGATAGTGATCTAAAATATGACCAAAGTAAAAAAGATAAAGAAACAACAACTAATTCTTTATTCAAATTTGTTTCAGTTCAAATAGATTGACCTAAACAAGATAGTTATAAAAAAGATCTTCAAAGTAAAGGACAAGTTAGAGTTAAATATATCTTTATAAATAGTGAAACAAATAAAGAATATGAAGTGCATGACATTATCGAAGGTGGTAAAAAGAAACCTAAAACAACGGATGTTGATGTTGAAAAGTTAAAAGAGTTAGCACAAAATAACACTATATTCACTATTGATAAGACTCATTCAAATTACAGTTCAGATATTGAAGCAATTAAAAAAATGATCGGGACAGATGGAAAGGGCAAAAATAGACTAGATCAAGTAAATAATAAAAACAAGTTCCAACTTAGAAAAGGAAGTAAAAATAATGGAACAGTGCTTGAGTCTATTAAACTAAGTGAAGATGCTTGAAAATGTTTTACAACTAAGAAGAAAATAAATGATTTTATTGCTTCTCCAAGTAGATTTAACACAGGTCATAAAGCAGGAATATCTAAGTATATGTGTTTCGGCTTAGATAATAGTGGAAAATTAGTAATAATGTTCTCAATTGTTGATGTTGAAGGTAATAGAACAGATTATCAAATGCCAGTTGAGTAGTTAAAATAGTCGCTGTAAAAGTGGCTATTTTTTCTAAAATACTATAAAAAAGCATTATTAGTAAAATAGTTAGGCAATTAATTTCATGTGCTAAATGCAAAAAATTTTAATAATATTGTTTTTAGCATATAATTTATTTAATACTAATTTTAAGAAAGGATAATTTATGGCTGAGTCAAAAAATAATAAAGAAGCAACCATTTACCATGTAACACCAAAAGGTTTAGGGTGACAAGTTAAGGGTGTTGGTAATTCAAGACCAACAAAAATTGTTAAAACCCAAAAAGAAGCAATTGAATTAGCAAATGAAATAGCAAAAAAACGTGGTGGTTCTGTATTAATTCACAAAACAACAGGTCGTGTTAGAGATTCAATTAGTTACAAGGACAAAAAATAATTTCACTTAATAATAAAAATCGGGAATAACCCGATTTTTTTAGTCTAATGAACTTTGATTAATGTTAGTGTCGCTTTGTTCTTGTTTATTATCTTTGTTTTTGCGTTCTCTACGTTCAAGTGTTTTAGTAAATAAACTCTTATAATTTTCAACAGAAACATAGAAATATCCATCTGCTTTTTTAAGGTCTGTAACTGTAAATAAAGCATTTTGGTCAAACTCGCGCACAATTTCAAGTAAGAGAGCTGCATCTAAATATAAACACATTGTTAATAATACTTCCTGTTCTTGACCTGAATAACCACCTTTAACACTTAAGTGACTTGTTGCAAAGCGAACGTTCGTCAATGTATTAATTTTGTCTTGAATTTGTGGAATCTTTGAAGAATAAATTTCAGCTTTAACAATTTTATATTTTGGAAATAAAACATTTAAGACAACACCATTTATTAAAACCATAATTATGCCAGCCACAAATGATGGATTAAAGAAATATTCAGGCTTAAATGCGTCTACTTTAAAACCACCGGTCGGTTTAGTTATTAATGGAATATATGTACCAATTAAATTTGCTACTGTTAAAAATGCTAAATGAACAAATATAAATGTACCACCCACATCCTTAAATGTTTTGTGAGATCAATAAACACCAAGAACATCGCTTCCACCTGTACTTGAACTAATTATCAATAGTGCAGCTGCAATTCCTGCTTGCAAGAATGCTCAAACCATTGCATAAACAAAGATAGTCAAATCACTAAATTGTGCTTTTTCTCATGTTAACTCTTCTGCTTTAATGTGTGTAAATATAAATCAACCATCGCTCCCTGGTATATAACCAATTATTAAACCGAAAATTGTGGCTGTTGACATAAATATTATTGTTAGAAAACCAAAACGTTTATTAATTTTTTTATAACCCAATATAAATAAAGGAATATTAGCAAGCAAGTTAATTATTCAAAATAAAGAATTATAGACAATATTAGCAATCTTATCATTTATTATAAAATGCTTTGCAATTCTGGCTACTGATTGACAAAACGCGTCTAACCCAAGATTATAAAGGCCTGTTATTTGGACTAAGAGAAATTGGCCAATCCCAAAAATTAAACCAATTAAGACACTCAAGATCACTTGAACCCTAAGTTTTTTAACACGATATAATGTCCCAAAATGCAAAAATGATTGTCTCACCTTTGATCTCTTGATTTCAACTTCAACTCTCTTGTCATTTTTGTTCTGTTCATTATTTGCGTTATTCATATTTTTATTATATTTAAAAAATAATTTATATATATCAAAAAAACTATAAAATGGACGTTTTGACAACTTTTTGCATATTTTTACAAAATAAAAAGTCCGTCTGCGGACTTTTTCGCCATTAAAGTTTTAACCTCAATGTCGGCTCAATGAAATTATAAACTAATTATCATTATTGCTATCAATTTGTTTCTTAATATTATTATACATTTCAAGAAGTTGTATTTCTTTGTCTTCAGGTGAAGTATTTTCATTAAAAATAATTGTGTTTTGAATTTGATCAAATAGCGGATCTTCTTGAACTTCAAGTGGAATAATTGATGGAACACCTAATCGATCATCAAATATTGTTTTTGTTACATCATAGGCTATGTTTTCAAGCATTTGATCAAATTTCCTGCTACCTTCATCAGTATAAACCTGATAAGGATTCTTTTGAGAGTATTGAACAAGGTTTACATTAGATCGTAATTTATCCATTGTATCAATATGACTTTGTCAATAACTATCAATTATTCTTAAAACAATATCTTTTTCATATCAGGCAATATACTCAAAATCTTCTCGTACATTTTCGCCAGCAATTGATTTTCATTTCTTATAAAATGAAATCAATTTATCAGCTAAAAAGTCTTTAATATCAGCATCATGAATCTTTTTAACCTCTTCATAAATCAATCGTTCTTTTGTACCTTGACCTAAGAAAACATTATTTATATAATCAGTAAATACTTGGTGCTTAAATAAACCATTTTTTTCTTTGAAATTAGGGTAATTGCTTAAAATTTGTGCTGTTTTCTTTATCATTCTTTCAACAATAAATGAAACATCTTCATTAATCAAAATTAGGTCACGTTGTGCATAGAATAAGTCTCTTTGCTGTCTAATAACATCATCATAATGAAGAACACTTTTACGACTATCATAGTTAAAACCCTCAATTTTCTTTTGAGCTTGTTTAAAACCATGTAAAAGTGTTTTTGAAGTTATTTCTTTGTCGCCTTCTGATGCATAAGATTCCTTGAATTCTTCATAGTTAGAAAAACGTCTCATCAATTGATCATCAAGTGAAATATAAAACTTAGAAACACCAGGATCACCTTGACGACCACTACGACCTCGTAATTGGTTGTCAATTCTTCTACTTTCTGCTCTATCGGTGCCAATTACATAGAGACCACCTAATTCAAGTGCTTCTTTACTTGGTTTAATATCAGTTCCACGGCCAGCCATATTTGTTGCAATTGTAATTGATTTAACTTGTCCAGCCTTTGAAATAATTTCAGCTTCTGATGCATTTTGCTTAGCATTCAAGACAGTGTGTGGAATATTTGCATTATATAAATATTTGTGAAGTATTTCACTATCTTCTATTTGTGCCGTACCAACTAAAACAGGTTGACCTTTTTCATAAAGTTCTTTAATTTTTTCAGTAACTGCTTTTCATTTTGCATCATATGATGCATAAATTGAATCATCTAAGTCTTGTCTAATTACTGGCTTATTTGTTGGTACAACATTTACACGCATGTTGTAAATGTCAATAAACTCTTGTTCTTCAGTTTTTGCTGTACCTGTCATTCCACAAAGTTTATCAAACATACGGAAAAAGTTTTGATATGTAATAGTAGCTAATGTTTTTGTTTCAAATTCAATTTCGACAATTTCTTTAGCTTGTATTGCTTGTTGTAGACCTTCAGAATATGATCTACCTTCCATAACACGGCCTGTAAAAGCATCAACTAATTCAATTTTGCCATCTCTAACAATATATTCAACATTATCTCTCATTATTTTATGAGCTCTTAAGGCGTTTTGAACACGGTGAACTATTTCAGAGTTTTCAATGTCATAAAGGTTCTTAAAGTTGAAGAACTTATTTGCTTTTTCTATACCACTTGAAGTTAATGAAATTGCTTTTGTTTCTTCATCAATTTCATAATCCTTTTCATCTAGTGTTCGAACAAATTGATCGGCTGCATAATAAATGTTAGCATTAGAAACCTTGCCGTTTGGTCCACTACTTCCACCACCTGAAATAATAAGAGGTGTCTTGGCCTCATCAATTAAAATTGAATCAGCCTCATCAATTAAGCAAAAGTGTAAACCACGTTGAACTTTTTCACTAAGAGATTGTGCCATATTATCACGTAAATAATCAAAACCTAATTCTGAGTGAACTGAATATGTTATATCACAATCATAAGCTTTTCTTTTTAAATATGGATCCATTTGAGCTTTATTAACACCAACTGTCATGCCAAGAAAGTTGAATACTTGACCCATTTCTTCTGCGTCACGTTCAGTAAGATATTCATTAACTGTTGAAACAATTGCACCTTTACCTTCAAGAGCATTCAAATAAACTGGTGCAATAGAAGTAATTGTCTTACCTTCACCAGTTTTCATTTCTGCAATTGAACTTAAATCAAGTAGAACACCACCAATCATTTGCACATCAAAAGGTCTCTTACCTAAAACCCTTTTTGTGGCTTCTCGACAAACCGCAAAAACCTCAGGTCTCATTCTTTCTAACGTTTCGCCCTCTGCAAGTCTTGTTTTAAATTGATGTGTTTTTTGTTTAAGTTCATCATCACTTAAACGAGAAATTAGTGGTTCAAATTGATTAATTTTTTTCAATGTTTTTTCTGCAATACGCATTTCAGTTGATTTAAAATTAAAACTCATAATATTTTAATTTTATACTAATATTAATAATTAATATTAATATTAATTATCTGTTACAAAATATGTTACAAAAATACGTAAATTTATTTGACCAAAAAGGTTGTTTTATAGGTAAATACAAAAAACCTGCACGTCTGCAAGTTTTTTATTATTTTTATTTATTTTGTTAAATTTAACGTGGATTAAATCCATTAGGATTTTGCATGTTTGGGTCTGGGAACATACCTGATGATTGTTGTGGACCGTATGGGTTAGGTTGTTGTGGACCGAATTGTGGACCTCTTGGAGGAACATTGAACATACCAGTTGGTTGTTGTGGACCGTATGGGTTAGGTTGTGGTCCTCTTGGAGGAACATTGAACATACCAGTTGGTTGTTGTGGACCATATGGATTTGGTTGTGGTTGTGGTCCTCTTGGAGGAACATTGAACATACCTGTTGCTTGTGGATTTGGTTGTGGACCAAAAGATTGTTGTGGTTGTGTATTAAACATACCTGATGGTTGTTGTGGACCATATGGGTTTGGTTGTGGTCCTCTTGGAGGAACATTGAACATACCTGTTGCTTGTGGATTTGGTTGTGGGCCAAATGGTTGTTGAGGTTGTGCATTAAACATACCAGTTGGTTGTTGTGGACCATATGGATTTGGTTGTGGTTGTGGTTGTGGTTGTGGTCCTCTTGGAGGAACATTGAACATACCTGTTGCTTGTGGATTTGGTTGTTGGCCAAATGGTTGTTGTGGACCATATGGATCTGGTTGTGGTTGTGCAGAATAAGAACCTGTGTATTGTCCAGTTAAAGCAAATGTACGTGTTTGTGAACCTCATGCAGGATTGAATCCATAGCCATTAGCAGCTGAATAAGGATTGAACACTTCTTCTGGTTCAGGTGGATCCATTCTTCCATTCAATACTGAACATCAAATTAGCATAAATGGAAAAATAACTATCGAAATTATAAAGAATACTTTCGCAGTCTTAAATGCTTGCTCACTTCTTCCTATTCATAATACTAAGAAATAAATCATCAATATTAATGTAATCAAGAAACCTCATGAACCAAAGAAAATTAAACAAACATAAGCTTCAATTTTCTTGCCTGAACCATCTTCAGGTTGTGCAAGGAAATATGACCCTAAAATAACAAATATGAGCATTAATGCCATAATTGGTCCAATTACACCAAAGTATCATCACTTTTTAGGCTGCACTAATGATGCATTTCATTCGTTCGGTCTTCAGAATTTTGGGCTAGGTGTTTGATTCATATCAAAATCGTTGTAATAATTCATAAATAACCTATTACCTTTCTATTTAAATTTTTATTTTAATTAAAATAAGACAAATTATATAATTTGCTTAATAGAATTATATATTAATTATTTTATTTACATAATTTTTTGAAAAATGAGAAAATTTAAAAAAACAGGCTTTAAAATAGCCTATTTTAATACTTACCACGCTTTTTTTGGCTGTCTAATTTGTTTTTTAATTCTTGTTTTTCAAGTAATAAATGAGTTCTAAAAATATAATCATTTATTGCTTCACCTAACCCGTTTTGGTTGACATCACTTGTATAAAATTTAGCAGCATCTTTTGCTACTTTTTTAGCATTATCCATAGCATATGAATACCCAGCTGCTTCAAGCATTGCTACATCATTTTCACTATCGCCAATAGACATAACATAATTTGGATCACATTTAAAAATGTTATTGCAAATTCATCGTAGTCCATAACCTTTATCAACATTATTAGGTGTGATTTCAATATGAGATCCAAAGAAAATAACATTAAGTTTTAAATTTAATTTTTTAAGTTTCTCATATGCTTTCTTAACTTCTTCAACAGTTCCAAATAATTCAATTTTGTGTATATCATCATTGATAATTCCACTTTTATCTCATGCATCATACTCACTAAATTTTGTTAAAAATTCTTCCATTTCAACTGATGCATTATAAAGGTAATATTGTTTTTTTCCAAAGTAATATAAATGAACAAAATCAGGATTTTTAGAAGATAAGTCAAATATTTTTTTGGCTTCACTTTTATCAATTAATTCGAGGTGAATATATTCATCTTTTTTCATGTCATAAACACCAGCTCCACCAGCTGTTATTATGTATCTTGAACCCATAGTTTTAGCTAATTTTTTGATTTTTTCATTCGCTGGATTCCCTGTTGCAATAATAAATTCAAGGTTATATCTTTCTTCTGCATCTTTAACAGAATCGACAACATCTTGTTTTAATTCTTTGTTTGGAAATCCATAAATTGTTCCATCAACATCACTAAAACAAACTCTTTTAATTAATTTTTCATTACTCATACATTAATTATAAATTTAATTTAGATTTTAAAAAATCTTTAATATTCATTTAATTAGTGTGAATTTTATAAATAATTTAGCATTTTAATTATCTCGTTTGACAATTGAAAGAAGTACTCCATTATAACACATTTAATAAATCTCATTTTTACTAAACTAACTATTTTATAGTGATTTTAGTAAATTCAAGATTTTACAATTGTCAAATAAGTTTAATTTGTTTTAAGTCTTATACATGATAGCTTAAAGTATAAAAAAATGCCAAATAATGGCATTAATTTATATTACTAACATCCACAACTTTTGGCACATTTACAATCGCATGATTTAATTAGCAATGATTTTTCATCCATTTCTTTTGGTTGTTTAACACCAATGTAATCTAGAACTGTTGGAGCAATATTTGCTAATTTACCATCTGCAAGTTTAACACTTTTATCAGTACAAATAAGCATTACAGGACTGCTTGTGTGTTTTGTTGCCGGCTTACCTTTTTCATCCTCTGTGATTTCTGCATTACCATGATCGGCAGTAATGAAAATTGTTACATCATTTTTAGCAGCTCAGTCTCATAATCTTTTAATTTGAGAATCAAGGAATGTAACAGCTTCAATAGTTGATTTTAGGTTTCCAGTGTGACCAACCATATCAGGGTTTGCAAAGTTCATAATTGTAATATCATAATCTAAAACATTTTTAATTAATTCATCTACAATACCTTCAGCAGACATATGTGGAGCATCAGCATATGATTCAACCTTTAATGATGGAACCATGATACGTTTTGAGTTTTTAAATTCAATATCATTTCCACCATCCATAAAGTAAGTAACGTGAGCATATTTTTGGGTTTCAGCAACACGTAATTGGCTTTTTCCTGCTTTTTCCAAAACACGACCAATAGGCATACTTACTTCCATTTCTTCAAATGCAACAAGTGTGCTTATTCCTTCATATTTCATCATTGAGCAATATTTAGAAATTTTAACTGGGTGTTTTGGTTTGTTATCATAAAGTTTTGAACCAATAAATAAATGTGTTAACTGTCTTGCTCTATCAGGACGGAAGTTAAAGAAGATAATTGAATCATTATCTTTAATAAAGTGAGCACTCTTATCAATTGCTGGTACAAAAAACTCATCTGTTACATTTTCAGCATATTGTTTATTAACATAGTCAATAACTGATGTATATGTACTTGTTGAATTACCTAATAATGCTTCATAGTGTTTTTCAACTCTATCAAACATTTTATCTCGATCCATTCCATAGAATCTTCCACCAATTGAGGCTATTTTATAGCCATATTTGTCAACTTGTGCTTGTAATTTTTTAAGTGAATCTAAGATACTTTTTGGTGCTACATCACGACCATCACCAAATGCATGAACTGAAACTTTTTTAAGTCCATATGTATGTGCCATATCAATTAATTTAAATAAGTGATCTTCAAGTGAGTGAACACCACCAGGACTAAGTAAACCCATTAAGTGAAGTGTTGAGTCTTTTGCTTTTACATCAGCAAAAACTTCATTAAAGGTTTTATTTTTTTCAAATTTACCATCTTTTAATGCTTTATTAATTAAACTTAAACCTGTGTAAACAACAGTTCCTGCTCCAATGTTTAAGTGTCCTACTTCTGAATTACCCATTTGACCTTTTGGTAAACCTACGTATTCTCCACTTGCTTGAATAATTGAGTTTGGATATTCTTTAAATAATTTATCAAAGGTAGGGGTTTTAGCTAATTTGAAACCATTCCCTTGTTTTTCATCACGTAATCCTAAACCATCAATAACAACTAAAATTGTACGTTTCATATTTCTCCTTATAATTAGTTAATAATATTTTATTATTTATTTAGCTATTTAAGTTCAATAATTTAACAATGAGATCAAAAACTATGAAAACATAAGCATATAAGCAAAATGCAAAATGAGTATAACAGATACCTAAAATATGCACATTTGCATTAAAATTATAAATTTTCTACATTACGCTTTTTTTCTAAAACAATTGTTTTATAGTTGTTTTAGAAAATATTGTCATCTAACAGAAAATCAAACAGGTTAATAGTTTCGATTCCATAATTATCTCTTTTATAAACAAAAGCATCTTTTGTAATTATTATTCTTCTATTCGCAGTTTTTAGCAATTTGAGTGGTTTTTTCTCTCTTGCCTCATTATTCTCATTAAGTTGCAAGCAACATTGAATATAAATGATTTGACCTGATTTATTTGCAACAAAATCAATCTCAAATTCTTTTCTTATATATTCACCTTTCTCGTTATATTCTCTCTTTTCTAATGAACCAATTGAAACATTAAAACCTCTTCTCTTTAATTCGAGTGATATTACATTTTCCATAATGTGGCCTTCATCACTTGAAACAAGGCCACATAATTGATTTCTAATTCCTAATTCAACAAAGTAATACTTATTTAGACTTTTAAAAATTTCATAACTTTTTACACTTTGCCTACTAACTTGATCAACAATAAAGGCATCACAAAAATAATCTAGATATTTACTTATGGTATTGTAACTTATGTCTGATTTTTTTAAACTTTTGAAATAATTAAAAATTTTATTAGTATTAATTAGTGATCCAATATTTTGAGCTAAAAATTTAATTATCTCTCTAAGATATTCCTTATTTTTGATTTTGTATCTTAATACAACATCATTTAAATATGTGTTATTAAAGAGGTTTTGTAGATAGTCCTCTTTTCTAGCAATTTCTTGATATAAAGCTGTCATAGGCATTGAGCCAAATTGGCAGTATTCTCTTCATAACTCATCATTAGATTTATCTTTATTTATACTTTTAAATTCCTGAAAACTTAAAGGATATAATCTTACTTCCTCTCCTCTTGATGCAAATTCAGTTGCTATATCACTTGAAAGTAATTTTGAGTTGCTTCCTGTTACATAAATATCAATATTCTCTCGTTGCATAAAACCATTTAAGACATCAATAAAGTTTGAGACATTTTGAATTTCATCTAATAAAAGATAGTATTGCTCATCTTTATTTTTTATTAAACTAATCACATAATTAAATAATGCTGTCCCATCTCTCAAATGAAGGCTCTCTATTGAATCCAATGAAATTCTAATTATTTGTTCCTCACTAATACCTGCATTTAACAAGTGCTTATAGAATAAATTGAAAAGCAAATAACTTTTTCCAACCCTTCTTGGTCCAGTTATTATTTTGACAAGTTTATCACGTTTCATTTGAATCAATTTATTTAAGTAAAAATCTCTTTTAATTTCCATAAGTTACCTCAAAATAATTATACTTGTTTGCATATTAAAGTGAAAAAATATGGTCATTTGACCAATTTTTTTCAGTTAAAATATTCTTTTTTGCTTCTTTTGTTATATTTTAGTGAAAAAAGTTGGTTATATGACCTAGTTTTTTCACTAATATGATTTATGGCTAATTACTGATTCTATTCAAATTAAAATTTTTAATTTTTTTAGTAAAAACAAGCAAATAAATATAAAATAATAATAAGTTAAGGAAGATAAATTAAAATGAATAATTTTGAAAGCAAATACAAATATGTTAATGGTAGAAAAATGGTTATAAACCAAAAAAATATTTTAGACCAGTATTTTACTAAATCACAAATTGCATCAGAACTTTATAAGGATGCAATTGATATTATTTCAAAATATGAAGACATAAATAAATATGTATGAATTGAACCTTCTGTAGGTGAAAGTTGTTTTTTTGATTTGCTTCCAAAAGATAAAAAAATAGGAATTGATATTGAACCAAAAAGAAATGATGTAATAAAAAGTGATTTCTTACAATACAAATTTCCTAATCAACCTACAATTGTTATTGGAAATCCACCGTTTGGACACCGTGGTGTTTTAGCACTTGAATTTATTCAGCATTCTAAGGAAGCTGACTTTATTTGTTTTATACTTCCAATGTTTTTTGAAAGCAAAGGAAAGGGCTCAATTAAATATAGAATTAATAAAGAATTTAATTTATTGTATAGTAAGCAATTGCCACAAAAATCTTTCTACACACCCGATGGAAATGATGCGGATGTTAAATGTGTTTTTCAAATTTGATCAAGAAAGCATAAAATCGAAAATAAAAATGACTTTAGTTGATATAGTTTAAAAGAAAATAACCCTTTTGAAAAATTTGTTTCACTCTACACTGTATCAACTGCAAAAAATAGAGAATGTGGTAAGAAATGAATTCATGAGAAAAAAGCTAACTACTATCTATCATCTACATTTTTTAAAAGTAATTCGGTTGTTGGCTCATTTAAAGATGTTAAATATGGAAGCGGAATAGCAATTGTTTATAATACAAGCGACATCAATGTTGTTAAAAAACTTGATTCAATTTTTAAAAATGCTAATTGAAATAAATATAGCAGTCTTGCAACTAACTCTTGTAGACACATTGGAAAAGCACATATTTATGAACTATTATGAGACAATAATATCCTAAATGAGGAATGATAATATGGATTTTAATGAGACGTTACTAAAAGCGATATGAAGCCTATTGAGAACATTGTCAGTGAGTTATCAAAAGTTTTATAAAATGACCAAAACACTTGTTTTATAGGTGTTTTGGTCATTTTTGAATTTTATTTCAATAAAGCAAATTCAACAAGAGTATCTATTAAGACACCTTGTGGCTTCCCTTTAATGTCTGCTGTTCCAGCTACATCACAGTGAATGTATGGAACATTATTTGTAAATTCTTTTAAGAACATAGCTGCTGTATTACAATCTGATTTTTCATCATTATTGTAATTGTTTAAGTCTGCAACTATTGATGCAGTATTAGGTTCATGAAAGTCTTTATGAAGTGGCATTCTTCATACTTTTTCCTTTGCAATATTCGCTGCCTTGTTGAATATTTCTCAATTGTTTTCGCAAGTTGAATAAATACCTGAGTAACTTGAGCCTAATGCTCTAACAATTGCACCTGTTAGTGTTGCTACATCAACTAATGTTGTTGCTTTAAGGACTTTTGCACCATAATAAAGACCATCAGCTAAAACAAGTCTCCCTTCTGCATCAGTATCAGTTACTTCGACACTAATTCCACTCATTGACTCATAAACATTTTCAGGAAGTGAAGCATCTCCGTCTTGTCTATTATCAGTTATACACATAACTGCTGCAACATTTTTCTTAGCCTTTAATTGTGCTAGTGTTTTAATTGTATATGCAACAATGACACTACCTGACATATCAAATTTCATACCTTCCATATGATAACCTTTTGTATTCATACCGCCAGTATCAAATGTTATACCCTTGCCAACATAAACAATTTTATCTTTGCTTTTACTATCTCCATTGTATTCAATAACTACAACACGTGGTTCATGTGTAGAACCTTTGTTAACCGAAAGCAATAAACCCATATTTAATTTTTCTATGTCTTTTTTATTTAAAACACTTACTTTTAAACCATCTATATTTTTGAAATCATCAACAATATATTGTGCTAATTGTTCGGAGTTACAAAAGTTTTCAGGCATTACTTGGAGATTTCTTGCTAAATTTCTATTTGTTGCGATTATTTCAAATTTGTTAGCTAAGTCTTTAAGTGAGTCGTCTTTCAATAAGAATGTGAATTCATTTTTCTTCGTTTCTTCTTTCTTCTTATTAAACAAGTTATATGAGTAAAAAATTACTCTTGAATAGAATGCTTTAAGAACTTCTTTTCTAGTAATTTCATCTGTCACAAAACTTTCTAAATCTATTTGGTAATCTCTTGAACTAGTTACTATTTTAGTGTCAATTAATTCAATTAATTGATCATATGTCTTAAACTTTTTATCTAAAAAAATGTAAGCTGTTTTTTGAACAAAAAATTCAGTGATTGCACCTGTTTTACAGTTAATTTGGTCAATTTTGACCTCGTTGTTTTTGCTTACTTCAAAATAAGCTTTTAATAATATTTTTTCATCTCTTTTAGTGTTGTATAAATTTGCCATTTTTACTCCTTTTAAAGGTTTATTTAATTATATTATAATTATCATTCTTATTGGTATTGATAAATTAAAATGCACAAATTGTGCATTTAATTAATGTACGCTACTATGCTGCTTGAAATAAGAAAAATTGTACCTATCACAAGCATTAAATAATATATAAAACGATTGATTTTTTTATTTTCGCATTGTTCAATCTTTTCGCTTTTAATTTTAATTTCTTTTTCTAAAATACGAATTTTTGCTCTTTGTTCTTCACTGCTTGGTTTTCTTTTTTCACTTTCTAATTCATTTTTTGCTCTTGTGAGTGAATTGTTTCTTATACTTTTGAAAAAAGTTGTTCCAAAACCTAAGCTAAACAGTATAACAATAGTTGAATAAGCTAAATTAATTGCACCAATTACTAGTAGCGTGTCGCTAACATTAGATTTATATGGAATCTCACTTTTATAACTGCGGCGGTAAAAATAAAGTGAAATACCTGCTATTATGGATAATAATAAAACAATTGTGAAGTGAAGTATTTTCTTTCATCCAAAAGCTTCTTTAAAATATTCTCTTGCTGGATTCATATTAGTGAAATTTTAACAAAATTTATTTTTTTATTGTTTTTTTAGCACTTTAAGTCTTTCTAGAAACACTTTTCTTTTTAGTCTCTTTGACTTCAGGTTTAGTTTTATCACTTTCACTTAAGCCTGGTTTTGTGAAATCAAAATTTGATGATATTTTGATTTCACTGGTTTCTTCATCAATTTTGATCTCATCAGTATATTCAATATTTGAGGGGACATCATCACGACCATCATATGGCTTATGATCAATTTGTGAATCATACTCTTCATCAGTTTGCTTACTTGTTGCAAGGTTGAAATTATTAATACCAAAAGGTTTAATTCATTCTTCAATTTGCGTCATAGTTCCATAAAGATAATGGTCACTTTCAACTTTGTAAAGTTGAGGAACATTTGGATAAACTTGTTCCTTAAGATAATCAAGTTCAAAACTAACATTTTCAAATTTTTCACTGGCATTAGAAATCTTAGGCACAGCTTTAAATAAGTTAATTGTATAAGGATGCATTGGACGATTATAAACAGATTCTGTACTTCCACTTTCCACAATCTTGCCAAGGTGCATAATTTGCACTCTATCAGCTATATATTCAACCATTGATAAGTCATGTGCAATGAAAATCATACCTATGTTCTTCTTTTCACATAAGTCTTTGAGTAAGTTAACAACTTGGGCTTGAATTGAGATGTCTAATGAGGCAATTGGTTCATCAGCAACAATAACTTTAGGTTCACTAATTAATGCTCGAGCAATGACAATTCTTTGTCTTTGACCACCTGAAAATTCATGTGGATAACGATATGCAAATTGTTTAAGTAAACCAACATCCTCAAGAGCTTTGTAAATTGTTGTTTTAGTTAACAAGTTTGAAATTGATGAACGATAGTAGTATTTTGCAAAGTGTTTTTGGATAAATTTACCAAATTTATTTCCAAAAACCGCAAGCATTTTGGAATTTTTAATACCAAGTAATTTATTAATATCATTAATATCTTTTTTAAGATATTTAACTTCAATATGGAATGACTTAAGTGTATTTAATTTGTCAGCAATTTTTGTTTTATAGATATTTTTTAACTTAACAAGCTCTTTGTATTTAGTCTTGTCAGCTTTTGCAGCTAAAATTAATTTTCTTAGTTCATCAAAGAAAATATCTTTAACTCTTGTAAATTCACTATCAGCTATTGATTGCTGTGAAACAAGCGAGTGATATTGGTCGCTTTGTTGCTTAATCTTGTCTTGAATTTGAGCAATAACAGACTTGTTTTTTTCAATGTATTTAGCTAATTCATAATCATGAACTTCTTGTGCTAAATCTAATGATTTTTTAGCCTTTTCTAAGTCTTCTTGAGTTTTTGATGGTTCTTGTGCAGACTTAATTATAAATTTTAATTGAACAATTTCTTCTTTTAATTTTGCAACAGCAGTAGCAAACGCTTCTTCTTCACTTTTATCAATGCTTACAAATTTATCATAACTAAAATTGAATTTCTCACTTATTGTTTTCTCCACAAGTTTTATAACTTTTCGTTGATACTTAATTGGTGTTAAATATTGTTCAAAAAATTCTTTTGAATATTGTTTTAAATTCTCAATAAGTTCGCTAATTTGAGCATATGATAAATGAGTTAATTCCTTTTTAATTTTGCTAATAATTTTAGATATTTTTTTGTTGATTAACTCATTTTTATAGTTAAATAAGTAAAAATCTAAGTCATATGATGTTAGTCTTGCTACACGACAAATTCTTGACTCACTTTTATATTCGGCTATAAAATTTTTAAAAGTGTTTCTGTTATCGTTACTCTTTTCGTTTTGAACTTTAATTAATTCCTTAAGTTCATTTTTCTTTTGAGTAAGCTTATTTTTTGCTTCATATTGCTTTTGAGATATTTTTGTTAATTGTAAGACTCTTTCATATCTTTCTTTTGCATTAATCAAACCAGTTTCAGCAAAATCTAAGTTCTGATTTCGATAATCTTTTTGCTTTTCATAGAAAAAACTAATAAGATTATCGGTGTTTGAATACATATTATCAACAATTTCGCTTTCCATATTTTGTTTTTCTTCTAAATAGTTAAAGAAATTGTTGAAATTATCTTCTAGGTCCAATTCACTATCATAGTGAATTTTTTTAAACTTCTCAATTCAATATGGGAAGAATTTTTGTGCTAAAAGAGTAATTGACTCAAGATTACTTAATTCAAGTTCTAGTGCTCTTTGTTTAAAGGTATAGTGAAAGTTTTCTTTAATGTCATATCAATCTTTAAAGATGTCGTTTATTCGTTCTTTTGTAATTCCATTAACAACTAGTGGTTCCTTAAGTGTTGAATAAATGTTCTTTTGACCGTTAAGTGCAGCATGTGGATCTTGGAAAATCATTTGAATATTTCTTCTCAAATGTTTCCTTTGCTTATTTGAAATTCTTGAACCACTAACAATTTTGCCATCTAATGTAACAAAACCATTGAAGTCATCATAAAGTCTTAAAAGCGATCGACCAACTGTTGTTTTACCACTACCGCTTTCGCCTATAAGTCCAACTATTTCACCTTCATGTAGACTGAAAGTTATATCATCTGCAGCTTTGTTAGTAATTCCACTATTAGTAAAGTATTTTTTGAGACCTTTAATATCTAAAACAATATTTTTATTCATCTTTAAATACCTTTCTAAAGCTTTCTATTCTAAATTTAAGCTCTTCTGGTTTTTCAACTTTCGGACTATCAGGGTGCAGTAGTCATGTGGCAGCTGAGTGAGTTGAAGTAACTTCAATAAGCGGTGGTTCTTTATAGAAGTCAATTTCAAGTGCATAATCATTACGTGGAGCAAAAGGATCACCTAGCGGTAGGTTAGCCATATCTGGTGGGGCACCTTTAATTGAATAAAGTCTTGATTGAGAATTTTCTGGAATGGCTGAAATTAGTGCTCATGTATAAGGATGTCTTGGGTCAGTAAAGATTTCTTTTCTAGTTCCTTTTTCTACAATTTTACCTGCATACATTACATAGATAAAGTCACAGAATTTAGCAACAACTGAAATGTTGTGTGATATTAGAATAATTGAAATGTTCATTTCTTGGCGAATTTTTTCAAATAATGCAAGAACAGAAGCCTGAACTGTTGGGTCTAAAGCTGTTGTAGGTTCATCGGCAATAATTAAGCTAGGTTTAAGAGCAACTACCATTGTAATAACAATACGTTGCTTCATACCACCACTTAATGTATGTGGATAACGATCAAAAACTTGTTCTGCATTTCTAATACCAAATTTGTCCAAAAGACCTACCAAATAGGTTCTCTTGTCTTTATAACTCTTGCCTTTTCAATCATTGTTTAAGTTAAGTGCATCTAAAAGTTGAAGACCAATTTTTCTGGTTGGATTTAAACTTGTTAGTGGATCTTGAGGAATATATCCTATGTATTTACCTCTAATTGATTGTCATTGACGTTCTTTTTTAAATTTAGTTAAATCAATATTGTCAATTTCCATTATTTCTGCTTTTGTTGTAGCACCTTCATTAACATTAATTAGTGACTTCGATGTAACTGTTTTACCACTACCACTTTCGCCTACTAGTCCAACAATTTGACCTTTGTAGATATCTAAGTCAATACCTCTAACAATTCTTAAATACTTGCCTCTTCCGACCTTAAAGTCAACTCTTAAATTTCTTACTTTTAAAAGTAAGTCATTTTTTGTTGAGTTTTCTTGAATATTACTTGTTTCTTTTTCAAAAGTCATATTTTATCCTTTTACTTTAATTACTCTTGGATCTAGTGCATCATGAAGACCAATAGCAATAAATTGTAAACTTACTGAAAGTGTTAATAAGATTAAGGTTGGAAGTCACATCAATCATACATTTGTTCTTGAGTCGATAATGTTATCATTAATAAACTTACCTAGGTTTATGTCTGTATCTTTGTTATAGAAACCTAAAAATGCAAGCGATGCAATTGAAAGAATTATTGCTGGAATTCTACGAACATAGTTCATAGCAATTTTACCTAAAATTGCTGGTAATGCGTGTAAAAATATTTGTCTTGTTGTTGAGGCACCAACACTTTTAGCAGCCGTAATGTATTCTTCATCTTTAACAGTAATAATAAACATTCTAGTTGCTCGAATTGGCCAGGTTCATCCAACAAAAAGTAAGCCTAAAATTAATATACCTTCACTTGTACCAGCAGCTGAAATAAATAAAAGTAATCAGATAACTGATGGTGGTGCTTGAAAAATTTCAATCACTCTCATCATAACTGTATCAATTCATTTTCCAGCATGGAAGCCGAGTATAGCACCAACTGCAACACCAATAACAACTTCAATAGTAGCAACAATTAGTGCAATTTTGATTGAACTTAATGCACCAAATCATACTGATGTTCAAATATCAACTTCTTTAAATGTTGTTCCAAAGTATGTTTTCAATGTTGGCATTGAGTTAACAATTTGTTGAATATCTGAAGCACTTATACTACTTCCTTTTGATATTGCATGAGTGTAAATATAGTTAGCTTTTCAGAAACTATATGCATTATAAGTTAATAATTGTGTATCATAATCTGCTTTAATATCACTTAGATATTGATCAAGTGGCCTAAATGAAATAGTATTGTTTCATGCAACCATTCTTTCATATGTGATAAAGTTGTCTGCATTAGTTACAATTGGACTAAAAAGTGGTGGTAAATTTGATGTTAGTTCATTCCCGTCTTTAAATATTTTGCCAGTAGCTGAATATGGAGAAGTTAAAGTTACAATAATTCCAGTTAATATTAGTGTTATAAAAACTGCAAAAGCAATTAGTACAACTGGGTTTTTGAAAAATCGTTTGCAAATTTCATAGAATAAAACCTTTGGTTTACCAACAATGTTGGTTGACTTTTTTTCTTTGTCAGCAAACTTAATTTTTTCAATTAAATCTTGTGGAATGTTGTACTTTTTGTTAAAAGTTTTTTGTTCCATAATTTTATGCTTCTCCTTTTGCTAATAATTCTTGATCTTGTTGCTTAAATAATTCTTTTTCAGCCTTAATACGAGCTTTCTTAGCTTTAATAACTTCAAATCAGTTAATTCCACCACCTTTTGAATACTTAATTCTTGGATCAATTAGTGTAAATGTTACATCAACAAGAACATCGGTAAATAATGATAAAGTAGTAAAGAATAAGATATTAAACATTACAATGTTTGTTTCTCCATTAGGAAATGCATTAATAATTAAGTCTGAGGTACCTTTAACTAACCAGAATCTTTCAATAATAATACTTCCGCTTAATAGTGTAATATATGAAGGAATAATAATAGCAGCTAATGGAATTGATATGTTTCTAAAAACATATTTAAAGAAAATTTGTGAACCGCTCAAACCTTTAGTTTTAGCAATTAAAACATAGTTTGATGTTAATACAGTAATAACTTGGTTTCTTGAATAAAGTGTGTAAACAGCTAGAGAACCAAATGACAATAGTGATATAGGTGCAATAATTGACTTAATTGTTTTGGCTCATGAACCACCTAATTCATATGGTGATATAAATGAACGACCAAAGCCCATTTTGTTAAATATGTTAATAAAGAATGGTGCTAAAACAAATGATGGCACTGCTATAAAAATGAAAACAAAGACATTAATTAACGAATCTCAAATTGTACCTCTTTTGTAGCCAGCTAAAATACCAATTGTGGTGCCTAAAATTGCACTAATAATAAAGGCAGGTAGTGAAATTAAAATAGTTCACTTAAGTGGATCAAAAAACATTTCAGGAATTGTTTCATATTCAGATTTATATGTATAAACTTTTCCATATTCGAATTTGAGAATGTCTCCTAAGTAACCAAATAACTTAACAATTCCAGGAATTTTATCAAATTCATCTGCATCTCTAAGTCTTTGAGCCCTTTCAAAGGTGCTTAAGCCTTCTTGTCCTGCAGCAATACGATAAGGGTTTTGTTGAAAAGCAATTATAATTGAGTAAGAAAATATAATAATAATAAATAATGTGAGAATAGCAAAAGCTATTCTCTTAAAAATATACTTAATCATTGTAATTTAAGTAATTTACATTATTTTATTTCTTAACACTTATATCTGCTAATCACAAGTTGTTATCGGCAACAAAAGGAACGTTATAGTTTTTGTTTACTAATGTTGGTTCAAGGTTTTCATTTGAAATTGTCTTTCTTTCATCAACTTGAATTCCTAAATAGTTAGCTATTTCTTTTGCAAGTCTTATAACTGTTTCATTTGTATTCTTTTTAACATATGAAATAAAGAATTCTGCTGATATACTTGAAGACATTGTGTAGTTTGCTGTTTCATCAAGAACAAATTTTTTGTCTGTTTCATCATATTTTAAGTGATGTAACTTTTCGCCTAGATCAAATGAATAAGCAGTAGGAATTTTATTGAAGTCATCAAGTTTGAAACCAAATTTGTAGTCATTTTTGGTATCTTTTGCAAATTCCAATAGTTTTTTTGACGCTTCAACAAGAGTAGGAAAAGCAGTTTTTAATTTATTTTCTAATTTTGTGTTTGTTGCAATTGCTAACATTACACTTAAGAAACCACTGTTTGACACACCATCAAGACCTGAACCAATACTATCAACATCATATCCTCATGAAATTATTCTAGCTATTGACCCACCAAATAGTGCATTAATTCATTGAGACTTCTCCGTAGTCTCATATCTCCTATAAGTTGGAACCAATCTTGGATCAATGCTTTTAATAAGAGATTGAACGTTGCTAAACACACTTTCCATTTTACCTGGTCTTCAGTTTGCTCATCTATGTGGAACAATTCATTCAACCTTAAATCCATTTTTTTGTTCAGAAGACAATTTTTCTTGATATTCATCTAGTATCTTTTTGATTGCTTCTTGAATTTCTTTAAACTTAGCTGATTTATATTTATCAGCAGTTGTTGTTGCTGTTGTTGCAATATTAGCATTATCAGATGGTTTTATTGTGTTTGTAATATTACCATTCTCATCAACTGTGTAAAGAGTATTTAAATCTTCATAGTAATCAATAGGTCTTTTTTTAGTATTTGATTCTTGATCAGTTCCACCAATTGAACTATGAGGAGCAACATTAGCTAGTCATGGTCTATCATTGTTGCTTGATAGGGTGTTTGCAACAGCATTTCAGTTTATAGCAGCACTTAATAACGATCTAAATGATACAGATCTACCTGATAACATATTTTCGTATAGTTGTTCATTTGTTTCTTCATCTTTTGTTCCATTTAAAACTTGCTCAGCTGACAAACCATAGAACAATTTGGCTGCATGTTCATTCAAAAACATATCTGTTGCTTTATCATTTGCGCCTTTTGCATAAGGAATTACACTTGTTAATAATCTAAATGCACCAGAACTTCTATTCAGCGATTGTTGATATGTTAAGCCATACTCTTCAGGGTTTGCTCGAACATCCGCTTGTTGAGAACTAAGTAAGTCTTTAAATGAGAATCTAAATGAATTGCCTTTTCTATATTCATTAAATGTTTGATCTATGAAAATATCACGTGATGTTTTGTAGTATTTTGTTACAGCCATAGCAACATTTGTCTCTGATTCAACAAAATCTTTGTCAAAATGAAACCTGTTCTTGTAATATCTGTATTCTTGCGCCTCTGGATAGTATCCACCTGAAAAGTATCGTCCAGCATAAAGAAGTTCTGATTCATTTTGACCATATGTGTAAACTCCAGCAAGTCTTAATAAGTTATCTTCTGGCAATTGTGATAATGCATTTAATAATGATGCTTTTGCACCCTCACCACGTTTACCATTTTTAGCTGTGAATCTTGGTTCTTTTAATGTTTCTTTAATATATTGAGATGGTGCAGCAAGGAAGTCCTTAGCTGTTGCAAAATAGTCCACTAAATCCTTAAAACTTAAAATGTCAGTCTTATTTGCAAGTGGATGAAAGTTAAGAAATTCTCTACCATCTTTTTTGCTAATAAAATCATCTTTCTTAGAAAATTTACTGCTGTCAATTCCAAATAGAGCGTAAATATATTCATTTGGATATCTTAATCCATCAGTGAAATTCTTCGTTCCTTCTGAAAGCATTTCTGTTTCATATTTATCAAGTTCAGTAACTTTGTTTTCAAGTGTTGTACCTTTTAGATAATTACCACGTGAACCTCTTGAAAGAGTGTGCGTTCTTATTCAAGAAATAAAGAAGTCTTCAGCAACAACATTATATTTTGTTTGTTTACCATAAGCATCTATTCATTTAACATCTTTTCTTATACGAAGTTGTACTTTCTTTGCGCCTTTTAATGCCTCCTCGAACTTTTTACTATTAATACTTCTTTCATTATTCGAAGTTGCTTTATAGTTTGCAAAATTATAATGAGCAGGAGTTCCTTTTGTTTGGTCAGCCGGGTTTTCTGCACTTTGTTTTAGCTCAGCATCATCTTTATCAAAAACTTCCTCAGTGTTGTCACTTTTAGTTACAACAACAGCATCGGCATATTCAAGTGAATATTTTCAATATGATGGTTCAATAATGTACTTTTTGCCATCTTCTTTTTTTGTTTCAATCTTAGGTACTCCAAATGTTCTTGCCATAAGCAAGTATGCACCAGTTTCTTCTCTTAATTCACCTAAAAATCCACCGTAAATTGCAGACATATCATTTATAAATGAGTCACCTGAAAAATCTGCATTTGCCGCACTTCAAACTCTTTGTCCTTTTAATTGATCAACACCTTCAATTGTACGCCCTTTTTTGCCGCAACTTGCACTTATTAATATTGGTGTAAGTGCACTAAAAGCTGCTAACGGGGCTAGTGATCAAAATATCTTTTTACTTTTAGTCATAAATTCCTTTCGATATAAATATCTACTTGTTGTTTTATTATTATCTTTTTTATATAAATTTAATGTTATGTGTATAAATAAAAATTTTGTAAAGCTCTCTTAAACTTCACAAAATAATAATTTAGCATTATTTATTTGTAAAGTTATAGCACCAATGGTTAAAAGGACCAAAGAATAACAAACTATTATGAATTGTTACCACTAACAACTACCGCCGTAGTTAGTAGTTCGGCTCCCATACCCTTTCTATTAGTCTCAACACATACCTGCTAAACTAATATACTTTTGTTAAGAGCTCCTCTATAACTTTAATATAAAAGCAGGTCTGTTCATACCTGCTTAAAAACTACAAAACTTATATATTTTGAAACCTTAAGAGGTATTGAATTAAGAAATAATCATCATCATGTGTGAGATAATGCAAATATTCTTTCCAATACGATTAAAGTTTCTATTTTTTAACATAACGCAATAATTATATATGCTTTTGCTTTATATTTCAACTATTTTTTTATTACCGGGGCTAAAAATTTTGCTAAAAACCAATCAAAAATATGCAAAAAGTTATTTTTAAGCATAAAAAAATGCAATTTTTTAACTTTTTGCATATTTAAAGTTTTTTATAAAAAAATTAAAAATGAATTTAACTTTTAGGTTAAATTCATCAAAAATTATTATTTTTCTACTTGTGTTTTATCACTTTGTTCACTTTGCGATACATAATGACTAGCTCTGTTGTTTTTATGATTCATCATTCACAATAGTGCACCATTACCATATTTTTCTGTAAATCCTTGTGAAAGTGCATAAAGAACAGGAGATAATAAGTTACCTAAAATCATTGAGAATGTGGCAACAATAATATCATATTTAGCCATTGCATTTAAATTCTTCATATCAAAGAATAGTGTTGGTACTTGTTGAGCTAGCCCACGTGCAGGGTTAATCGCTGCTGATCCTAGTAAAATACCCATTCAAACATCCAAACTAATAATAAAGCAAATAAATGTATCACGATATTTTGCTTCTAATCTAGGGCTAAAAATTGGAAATAGTAAAATAGCTCCTAAAACCATTTCTCCAAAGAATATTCAAGTAGCACCACTTCAAATTGTTTTATTGCTAATTGCTGAACCTTGCTTAAATGAAGAGTCAAATTGACCAATAAATGATTTTAAACTAACGTTGTGAGCACTAATATAGTGGTTAGCTTGAATACTTGCCTGAGTTGAGTTAGCTGCATAAGTTGTTGAGAATGTAACACTTGAAGCATAATGTCCAATAGCATAAATAATTAAGCCAGCGATAATTGCACCAACAATTTGGATTGCAATTTTAACAAATACATAAGTGCTTTTGTTAGTTCCACTAAGTCAGCGATAAATTGTAACAAGTGGATTTAAATCCACTGATCATCTTCCAAAGAAGATTAGACATGAACCTACAATTACAAAACCAGCATAAAATCCAACAATGACATTGTGTAATAGGTAGTGTTCAACTATTTTGTCTTTAACAATAATACTTAATCCAGCAAGCCCAAGCGAAATTCAAATTGTTCCAATAAGTTCACTAATTATATGACTAATTCAGTGCTTCGCCTTAGCTGGTTGCAAAGCATTCTGTCGATTTTTAAAATTAAAAAATTTAAACATAAATTCACCTTTTTTAATAAAAGCCTGTTTTATAGGCTTTTATCCATTTCTAACTTTTCCATTTTCCATAATCACAAGTGATTTAGAAAAATCTCCATTTTGAGCACTATCAGCATTGTCTAATGTAATTTTTGCAATTTGAGTTAGCGCTACATCTGTTAAGAACGCTTGGTGTGAAGTAATAATTACATTTTCATTACTAATTAATTCTTCTCATTCAGGATCATTCTTCTTATATTCTTTAGCTTCAACTGAAATATCTTGATAAAATCTTCCTTCTTCTCTTTCAAGAACATCACTAGCAAGACCTCTAATAATACCTTTTTTAAGCCCATAAAGAACACCAGGAATGTCAATTAACTCACCTCTAGCTGTATTAACTAAGATGACACCTTTTTTCATCATCTTAACAGCATCTTTGTCAATTAAATGGTTTGTCGAAGGAAGTAATGGTGCATGAAGCGAAATAAAATCACTTTCTTTTATAACTTTTGTAAATGAAACATATTCAAAACCTAACTCACTTGCTAATGCTGGAAAGTGTTTTTCATTATATGAGTCAAATACTAAAACACGAGCTCCCATACCTTTCATAATTTTAATAAAGCATTGTCCAATTTTACCAGCGCCAATAACACCAACTGTTGAGCCATAAATTGCTTTACCATCAAGTCCATTAAGTGAGAAATTATATTTTGAAACCAAACGGTCAGCTTTAACTATGTTTCTATTAATAGCCATAAGTGTTGCAGCAGCAAATTCTGCTACACTTTCAGCTGAATAGTTTGGTACTCTAAAAACTTTAATTCCCAATTCTGCTGCCTTAGTTAAGTCAACTTTGTTATATCCCATTGATCTTTGCAATCAAACTTTAACACCCATTTTGGCTAATAATTCAAGAATGTACTTGTCGCCGTATGTGTTAACAAATGCACAAACTGCATCAAAACCCTTTGCTTTTGTAACAGTATTAATGTTCAAGTTTTCTTCAAAATACTCAATTTGGTGTCTTGAGTTATTAACTGCATTAAAATATTTCTTATCATACTCTTTTGCATCAAAAAAAGCTATTTTCATCTTTTCTCCTAAAAAACATACAAAATTTAATTAAGTTAAACTTAATCATTATATTTAATAATTATATGGAACATATTGGCTTTTAAACTTCGCTTTTTAAAATAAGTTACCTTATTAATGTTAACATTTTCACATATTATTTAAATATTAGTTTAAAGATAAAGTTAAAATGACTATATTTATATTAATATTAAGGTATATAGTTAAAAAATCTTGTTATTTTTAAGGAGTTAATCAAATTATGGGTTTAAAAAATTGATTTAAAAATCTTTTTGCTCGTGGAGACAAAAATAAGCAACAGCCTGCATTAAAAAAGAATGTTGAAGTTTCTCAAATGTCTCGTGATATTGTAGAAGCAATGGGTGGCATTAAAAACATTACAGGCTTTAACAACTGTGCAGCTAGATTAAGATATGATGTTAAGGATACTTCATTAGTTAATGAAGAAGAACTTAAAAAAATTGGTGCTAGTGAAGTTATTTTCATCGGTAAGAGACATGTTCAAGCTAAATTTGGTGAAGTTAGTGAAAAATTAAATATTGACATTCAAGCGGCAATACCAACATTGGAAGATGAAGAAAGAAAGAAGAAAGTTATTGAAGTATCTTCTGATGTAAACTTATTTGAAGAAAAGCCAATTGAAGTTAAGAAAAGCAAAGATGACTTTACAATCTATGCACCTTGTATAGGCACTAGAAAATCACTTGAAGATTTAAGTGATTCAACATTTAGTTTGCTTGGTTCAGGTTATGCAGTTGAATTAGATTCAAAATTAAATAAAATTGAAATCTATGCTCCTATTAGTGGTACATTAATTATGACATATCCTACAAAACATGCTTATGGTATTGTTAACGAGAGTGGCCTTGAAGTACTAGTTCACATTGGTATTGACACAGTTAAATTAAATGGTTTAGGTTTTGAAACAAATCTTAAACAAAATGACAAAGTTGAAAAAGGTCAACTATTAGCAACTGTAGATCTTAAAAAATTAAAGAACAGTAAAATATGCAGTGATGTAATTATTTTAATTACAGATAATGAAAATAAAACTAAACAAACAAAATTACTTTGCCCACTAGAAATTAAAGAAGCCAAAACTCCTTGATTCAAAATGGTTTAGTAATAATATTAGTAACTCTAATGAGTTACTTTTTTATTAAAACTTAAACTTTTCCCGAGTTTCGGAGTTAGACACACTAAAAAGGCTCAATTTTTGGCAAAAAGCACAAAAAACATTAATTTTTAGGCATTTTTTAAGCTTTTTCTCAAAAACGTGTTATATGCATTTAATTACACTTTTTCCCTTATTATTGACAGAAAAAGAATTAATTACATTTAACTATTTTGTGGTATTATTTAATTTATCGGCACATTTTAACCTTAAAATTGTAAAAGTGTTATTAAAATTATTGCCAAAATTTTACCAATATGCCTATTTTATAGGCAAATTGTTCATTTTTTTAATTTTTAACTCCGAAAGTCGGAGAAGAAAGTTATTGAAGTATCTTCTGATGTAAACTTATTTGAAGAAAAGCCAATTGAAGTTAAGAAAAGCAAAGATGACTTTACAATCTATGCACCTTGTATAGGCACTAGAAAATCACTTGAAGATTTAAGTGATTCAACATTTAGTTTGCTTGGTTCAGGTTATGCAGTTGAATTAGATTCAAAATTAAATAAAATTGAAATCTATGCTCCTATTAGTGGTACATTAATTATGACATATCCTACAAAACATGCTTATGGTATTGTTAACGAGAGTGGCCTTGAAGTACTAGTTCACATTGGTATTGACACAGTTAAATTAAATGGTTTAGGTTTTGAAACAAATCTTAAACAAAATGACAAAGTTGAAAAAGGTCAACTATTAGCAACTGTAGATCTTAAAAAATTAAAGAACAGTAAAATATGCAGTGATGTAATTATTTTAATTACAGATAATGAAAATAAAACTAAACAAACAAAATTACTTTGCCCACTAGAAATTAAAGAAGCCAAAACTCCTTGATTCAAAATGGTTTAGTAATAATTCAAGTAGTTCTAATGAACTACTTTTTACAAAGTTTGACGAATCAATTTAAAAATGACCAATACGCCTTATTTATAGGTGTATTGGTCATTTTTAAAATTTTAGCCATGTGTTATAATACCCTCAATTTCATCGACTTTTCCCATCAGAGGAAGCCTTTTAATATTTAATTTTTCAATTAAATCAAGGTATTCAATTGGTTCATCAGTTCTCATAAAATACTCTGTATCATTCTCATAATCTTTAAAAGTTATTAGTTCAACTTCTCTAATACTGTTGAGTATTTTTTCGGTAGTAAATTTGTGATCATCTTCAACTATTGAGTCAATAGTGAATTCTAGAAATCATTGGAGTACAAGAACTAAATAACAAATAAGAAAATGCCCTTCAATTGTCTTCATTTTTTACAAATTTTGTATCTTTACGATCTCTAATAAAGTAGTTTTCAGTTATTTTATCATATAAATCTAAGTCAAGTATTTCAGGAGCAATTTTGCCTTTTGCTCTAATTTTTTCTGCCATTATAAAGTTAAAACCATTGTCAATTATTGCTTGTCAAAAAAACTTATTCTTGTTTATACGAAGAATAAGTCTAAAAATTTATTTATTTTCTTTTAATGATTTTGCAAAATCAATTGCTTTTCTAACGGCTTGATCCATATTTATGTATTCATATTTTGCAAGACGTCCAAGTTGATATAAGTTAGATAAACTTTTTGCTTTTTCTACATATTTATTGTATTGTTCTCTGGATATTTCATTTGGAATTGGATAATATCTTTCTGAAAATAATTTATAATTTTCATTAAATTCACCTGGAAATTCTTTTGAAATAATTGTGTTTTTTTCATTAGAAACTTCTGGGTAAAAGTTTTTATATTCACTAATTCTTGTCATTTTTGGATCTTCAGGATAATTAACTACTGCCGTTTCCTGAAAATGAGCTTTTTTTAATTCTTCGAATTTAATATTTAAAGATCTATAAGGCAATTTTCCAAATTCGAAATTAAAAATTTCGTCAATTGGAGCACAGTTAATTATTGGATTCACTATTTGTTGATTGTCAATTAAAATTTGGTTATTTTTAATTTTTAAATGATCTTTAATGTTGCAATTTAAAACAATATCAACATTATTTCCATCTAACATTTTTTCAACCATTTTTGTATAGCCTTCAACTGGCAATCCTTCATATTTATCAGTAAAATAAGTGTTTCTTTTGCTCATATAAATAGGAACTCTAGCAAATACAGACACATCAAGTTCTTCAACTTTTTTATTTCACATTTTAACTGTATAGCTTACAAATACTCTTTTGTATAATTCTTGAAAAATATGTTGAAATTTATCAATTTTTGATAATTCCAATATTGTGATTTTTTCTTGATTTGGAAACTTTTCTTTTAAATAACTAATAAATTCTTCTGCTTCATTTGGAAACAAAATATTTATTGAGTCAATATTTATTGGCAATGGAATTAGTTTATCGCCTAATTTTGCTTGCACAACATTTTTATATGAATTAAATTTTGTATATTTTTTCAAAAATTCAAATACTTCTGAATCATTTGTGTGAAAAATATGTGGACCATATTTTTGCACTCATATTTGATTTTTGTTGTAATCAAAAATATTACCTGCTATATTTTCTCTTTTTTCTATAATTAATATTTTTTTTGATTTAGGTAAATTGGCAACAACTGTTGCTGTGCTTAATCCACATCCAATAAAAATATAATCATAATTGTTCAATAATTTTGGCATATTTTTTAAAATCTTCATTTGTGCCTACCGTTTTTTGCGTATATTTAATTAATAATTTTTTAAATTATATATGATTTTATTTTTTATAAACATATTATGTTTAAAGAAGTGCAAAATAAAATGAGACTTATCGCAAATCTCATTTTTTTAGTCTAAAAAATTAAATCATTGTTTTTGTCGATCTTTCTTTTTTAGTGTTAACAAATTTCATATTAATATTTTTTTGTGCATAAATTGAAATTGGAACATTTAGGAATAAGAAAATAGGATATCCAAAAAGTGCTTTGAATTTGCTTCAGCCACTAATCCTTTTCATCTTCTTACATTGTCTTATAATGACTGCCAGACCCATAAATCAGGCTGATAAGTAATATCAAACAAACATAAGCGGTAATGATAAAACACCTAAGAATTTTCAAAAGTCTACTTGACCAAATCCTAATAAGACTCCATTTAATACTGTTAGAGTCGTGTTAAATATAAATAAAACAACGAATCAAATTCAAGCAGGTGATAGCATTGCTATGTAATCTAAATAATTCAATTTCTTTTGAGGCGCTTCAAATTTAAAGAATAAGTTTTTAAATATTTTTCCTCAAATGGTGTGTCCTAATTTAAGGTTTCCAACAGTTCATCTTGTTCTTTGTTTTCAAGAAACAGACATTTTTGTTGGTTGTAAATCGTAGAATCTGGCACCATCTACATAAATACCTTTATAGTTATTACTTAAAGCATCAAATGAGAATTCAGTATCGTGAACCATTGATTTATATTTTCCTCAATAGTCGTTCTTTTCTAAAATTTCTCAACGAACCATAAAACCTGTTCCACCAACCATGTGTGGATTTTTGAATACACTTCTTACTGTTGCAATTTGAGAAACTAAACGATAGAATTCAATTGAGTATGAAGATGAAATTCAGTTGTCTTCAAAGTTTTGTGTATCTCTAAATGATGTGAAATAATCATATTTTTTAGGATGATTAAATGCATCATTCATTTTTGATAATCATTCTTTTTCAACAATGTTATCAGCATCAAATCATGAGAATGAATCGAATGTTCCAAATTCATCTTTAATTTTTAATAAAGTTTCATGAATCGCAAAGTTAGGTCCAATTAATTCTTTATTAAATCTTTCATAAACTTTATCTGCTCCAGCTTCACGAGCAACATCAGCAGTATTGTCAGTGCAGTTATCTGCAACAACAAAAACCTTAAATTTATCTGCTGGATAGTCCATTGCTTTAAGTGATTTTACTAAATCAGCAATAATGTGTCCTTCATTGTGAGCAGGAATTAAAATCGCATGATTATTGTAAACATCGGTCTTTTTAAATTTTTTGTTCTTAATAAATAAAGCTAAAAATGTATAAGCAATTTGTAGAAAAAATATTAAGAAGAACAAAATTGAAATACCTAATGTTATATAACCAATAATAACTGTACTTAAATTAAGCTTTTCCATTTTTTGATTTTCCTTTTTTTATAATTTTTTATATATCTTTAAGGACTAGTGAAATTTATAAATTTTTTTACATTAATATTTATAGGCACTTCACTTTTATAATTTGCAAATTTATACAATAACACAGACCGTAATAAGATTTTAAAATTATATATAATTTTAAAAATTTATAAAAAACTTTAATAATATAAATTGCAAAATGAAAAAAATTTCATATACTTTAGTATATGAAGTGTTTATTTTTATTTTTGGTTCGTCAAACTTGCGAGATAATGAAAATAAAACTAAACAAACTAAATTACTTTGCCCGCTAGAAATTAAAGAAGTCAAAACTCCTTGATTCAAAATGGTTTAGTAATAATTCAAGTAGTTCTAATGAACTACTTTTTTATTAAAACTTAAACTATTTCACAGTTTATACTACTAATAGGATTTAATTGTATATTTCATTGATGAAAAATTAAATTGAAAAAGTGAAATAGTACATTCAACAATTTCACAGCAAAAAATTCATACATAATTCTTCACGCTTTTTCACAAGATTGACAGTTTGAAAATTGACTTTCCGGATTTGCTTATTTTATAGGTATTTATGGAAAATCTATTTTTTAGTTTCTAGTAAAACCTATTTTAATTTGTCATCCTTAGATGGTTTGAAATGTGTTTACAATTTAATAATTTCTCATAAATTGTGAAACTTTTACTTTTACAAACTCGTATGAATTTTATTATCTACTGTCCTTTTCAACTAATGATGCAAAGTCGTTTTAAATATCACAATACTCATGAAAAAGATTTTTTAAATCATCATATAACTTATTAGATTGTTCTTGTACTCCCGACTTTTGGAGTTGCGGCTTAAAAAAATAACCCATATGCCTATAAAATAGACATATTAGGAAATTTTAATTATTATTTTTAATAACACTTTTTGCTTTTTTGTCTTTAGATTATTTATTCAATGGAAAAACAGTAGACAAATTTTTGTTGCTTGTTTTTACATTTAATGAGATTCTTTCTTATTTTTTTCTGGCATATTATTTTATCCATTTAAGCAATGAAATTTTTATCAAAATACTCATTGAAGTCATCAAGAGTGTTATCTTGATTAAATAATGGTGTTCCCCAAATTTTATAATCATTATCATCAGCAAATTTAACTATTGGAACAGCTGATTTTGAAAATTCTTTTAATGCCTCTCCCTTCCATGAATCTTTTTCTAAAAGATGTCCTCCTTTTGCCTCAACAAATATATTTAAATATAAATTTTTTGGTTGTTTTTTCTTAATTAATAATAAAATGAAATCTGGCTCAAAAGCCTCTCCGTTTTCAAATGAATATACCTTTACCTGTTTTTCATTTCTTATTACATATATTTTGTCGTAGATTTTTCTAAGGCTATCAATTTTGGATGCAAAATATTTAATAAACAATTTTTCTTCTGTGGTTCCATAATTATTATTGAAAACATACCAATCTTTATCAGTAACATCATATCTATATTTTTCATCTATACATTTATCATTTTGAGGAATTCCTTCTCCATTATTAAAATCCAATCTGTCTTTACTATATTTTCTAACTAAATTTGTAATTTTCTCATTAATTGGAACAGCTCTAAATTCTTTAGTCCCTTCATAAGTAACTTGTATTTTACTAACAAAAGAAGATACTTGTTCCATTACTTTTTCACACGCTTTTAATTGGTCTTCTCGAGTAACAATTTTGCCATCAAATTGATAAAAAATAATTCCGATATTTCCTAAATACGAATCTGATGTTAAAAATTCCTCAATGTTATTCAAATTTGGAAATTTACTTTTCAAAAAATCAAAACCTAATGATGCACTAAATTTTCTATAAGATTTATACAAAATAGATAAATCAATTTCAGACATTTTTTTAGTGCATACTTCCTTTCTGGTTAAAGAGTGCTCGCTAGTTCTTTCGAACAATAATCCTGTTTGTGAAGAAAAAGAATAACAATTAAAAGAAATAATTAAATTCCTGATTGCACTTGGTAAGCTAGTAATTGAATTTCTGGACTTTTCGACCTTTTCATTTACAAAAATATAACCAGTCCTATAAATTGGATTCTTTTTAAAACTATCCTTCAAACAATAATGAACTTCTATTGTTTCTTCTGCTGGTGTTAAACCAGTTTCAATTAAAGCACGCTTAAGTTCTTCTATATATCTAGAATCCTGCATGCAATGATATATTAATGTTTCACATATAGCTTCTGGTGTCCCAATAACATTACTATATTTACGTTTTTCTGGTACCTGATCGCTTTCAAATTTGAACGGATGATATCTAGCACCACGGCCTATTAGCTGAGCCTCACTAATTGTATATTTTGATACTGTGCCTTTAGCTCCGCCTTGTCTGGTATCATAAAGACGCACAATATCGAACAAGGATAAAACATCCCAGCCTTCAGTTAATTTATCAACAATAAAAATTAATCTATACTTATTATCTTTTTCATCTAGATTATTAACTATATTTTCATTTTCAGGGTCTAATTTATTCATGTTTACGGAGAATTCTTCTGAAAAATCTATTTTTAACAAATCAATTAATTTAGTATCAGTTAATCTATTTTTGGCAAAAAAATCAAAAGCATTGGCTAAAAAAACATTAGAATTAGCACCAGATTTTATCGATTGAATTGTAGCCAGGTCTAATGACTTTAACTTTTCAAAAAATTCATCATAAAAAGTTTTAGAGTCATTTATCGTTTTTGATTTTAATAAAACAACAGGTTTTATAGATATGTGTTTGCTTTCAAACATTAATTTTCTAAATTCACTTAAGATAAGAGCTTGCAATGTTCTTGTGAATTTATCTCCGTTATTTTGATTATTAGAAAATTCTTTTGTGTATCCAGCTTCTCTAAACTCTTTTAATCTAAAATTGAATATTATTTTATCCTTGTATTTTGCTTCAACATTTGGATCACGAAGATCACATGTTGCAGTGTACTCCAATAAAACATTATCTTTATTTGTTAAAAACATTTTATAAACAATATCTTCCCATGTTTGATTATCTTCATTTTCCTGCTTATCTTTTATTGTTGTTGTATTAAGATGGTGTGCTTCATCAGCAATTAGAACAACCTTATCATTTTCAAAGTCAGATATATCCAATCTGCCTTCATGAAGAAGGTTTAATGAACTTTTAATTCCCTGAACAGTGTTAAAGCAGATATTTACAGAATCTTTTTCACTTTCTTGAAAAGTCTCTACTACATTAATTGGCACATATTTTCCATCTATGACTATTCGATCAGAAAATAAAAATTTAATTGATTCCTTTTTTGTAAAATTTATTTTAGTTTTTGATACAATGTTCGTTCTATTTGTAAAAAAATAAAATTTCTATATCCTTTTTTATAGTAATAAAGGATATCCATTGCCATTATGACTGTTTTTTCGCTTCCAGTTGCCATATGGTAAAGAATATGCGTTTGTTTATTTTTCGATAATTCAGACTCAAGATACACTAATGTATAAACTAAGGCATCATTTTGATAAGTTCTAAGTTTAATATTTTTTGATAAATTATTTGCAATATATTCAGGAACTTCTTTTTTTACAAAACCTGATTTTAAAATACTATCAATTGTTTCAAATAGATACATATTATTTTACCTCATAGAAACTACGCGTAAATTGTTTATCATCATCACTTATTTTATTTTTGTTATCATCTATATCTGAATAATTAACATATAGTGTATTAACATCAATCAATTCAAATAATACTTTTTTCTTTTCTTCTAGTGTTAATTGCTTAAATTGTGACATTCCTTCCTCAGATTTAGCAAAATATGCATCACACCTATAATTCAATACAAAGGGATTGTTTAATATTTCAGTTAATAAAGTCACACATTGTTCATCATTAGCTTTATTAATTTCTTCGAAGTATGAAATACTGTTTTCCATTAATTCTAAACTAATAAATGAACCTCCACCTGTCCAATTTACACTTTGTGTTATTCCATCCTCATCTAATCCATCAACAATTTTTTCATGTCTAGGTAAAACAGAACTGTTAAAATAATTCATTTGATCTATTCCAATATATCTTCTTTTCATCTTATGTGCAGCGGCGGATGTTGTTCCACTTCCTAAGAAGAAGTCCAAAACTATGTCGCCTTCATCGGTTGCTGATTCAATTATTCGCTTAAGTAATTTTTCGGGTTTTTGTCCTTTAAAGTTTCTGCCATCAACTATGATGGTCTCGCCAACTCTTGATGTGGAACTTTTGATTGCAATGCTTTCTAAATCATCTCATTTATTGCAATTCCATGTATCTTCTAATGCGTATCTTTCTCCTCTTGATTCGTGATTGATATATTCTAATATTTCGAGACATGTTTTTTCGCTTATTCCTCTTTTTGCAAATTCTTTTATTAAATCTTTACTAGGTTTAACAATTTCTTTAAAATCCTTATTTTCAATATAGTTTTTCTTAAAATCTAATAATTTTGAATTCTTAGAATAGAATAATATAGTATCATGATTTCTTACAAAACTATTAACCATCGTTTTGTATCCAGAAAGAAAACCCATACGCCAAATAATTTCTCTCTGAAAATTATCAGGTCCAAACACTTCATCCATCAATACTTTTAAATAGTGAACCTCATTATAATCAATAGTTAGATAAATACTCCCATCATCAGATAATAATTCCGTTGCAACTTCAAGTCTATTCTTCATAAAAGTTAACCAACTAGAATGATTAAAACTATCATTGTATTGGAACGTATCACTATCGGTGTTGTATGGAGGATCTTAAAAAATAAGTTTTACCTTTCCTCTAAATCTAGGTAACAATGAATAAAGTGCAAATATATTATTACCTTTAATTAATAAATTTTCCTCATTGTATTGTGTTACATTTTGATAAGAGCCATTGATATATTTTTTTATTTTTGTAAAACATTTAGGTAATGTTAAAACATCAATTTCATCTTTTTTTATTTTTGTGTTAAAAAAGACTTCATTTCTTTTCTCGTCACCCTCTTTTTGATCACCAACTAAAAAACAATCTTTGAAAGGAAAACTCAAACAAACGTCATTGATGTTTTTTATAAAACTGCCATCAGAGTTAATAAGTCCAATTTTGTTTTTATACATAGTATAACTATCTGGTAAAACTCTTTATTTGAAATTAACCAAATGAACTCATTTCTATCAAAAACTTGTACGCCATTAACTTCTTTAAAAAATCTTTTTTTAAATAATCATTTGATAGAAGAGCGGAAATTAAATCAGTATTTAATTGTAACGCTGACACCTTTGTGATTTCTTTGTTTAATTTACCATGTCCATCTAAAAAAATTTTTTTATCTTTAAATGTTTCTTTTAAAATCGAATAAATGTTCATATAACCACCTCAAAACCGAATTATACAATTTTTCATAAAAATTGTCTAGTATACAATAATAACAAGAAACTATATTTGTTCAATTTAATTGATTTTGTCCCTTTTTTAAGAAAAATTATTAAAATTTTAGAAAAGGAGAAAGAACTATGAACCTAAGTGGCGAAAAATTAATGAAATTAACATTATATGAGTCTAAAAAGCTCAGAAGTCTAACATTTATTCTAAAAGAAACAAAAATGAAAGCAAGACAAATTGCTAAACGTCTTGGTATTTCAGTAAAGACAGTTAGAAGATATAAAAAAGAATTGCAAGACACCCCTGTTATTAATGAAAACGGAACAAGAATACTATGTATTCAACATAAAAACAAATACAAACCAAATCAAAGAAGAATTGATGATGCTGTGTTTGAAGAAATAGGAAAAAAGTATTTTGAGATTTGTAAAGATCAGGAAAGTAGAAGAAATAGTGAATTAGTAATTTCTTTTAGTGATTTTTATTATGAATATGTTAAGGATTTTTATCCTATTAGTAGATCGACATTCTACAAAAGAATGCTTGAACAGGGTTTTTGCAGTGCTTTCGCAAATAAAAAAACATTAAGAAAAGCAAAAAGAAATTTAAATATAAAGATTCTTGAAAAGAAGTGTAAGTTTTAAAACAATTTGAGCTCTTTTTTATGTTTAATTCCAAAACAATTTAGCGCTTATAAGTACTAATTTTGTTTTGGAATAAACTATTATTTTTTAAAATAAAAATGAAGAATTAAATTCTCCGTTTGAAGTGAACCCCTAAAGTTGTACAAAAGAACTTTGGGGGTTCACATCACTTTTTTGCCTTTATATTTTTCTCCCTAAAGAGGGAAACATAGGAATAATATTAGTAACTCTAATAAGTTACTTTTTTATTAAAAAAGTCTTCCATTTAAGGAAGACGAAAGGAGATATAATCAAATGGAGCGGATGACGGGAATCGAACCCGCATAGTCAGCTTGGAAGGCTGAAGTTCTACCATTGAACTACATCCGCACTTGCTTTAAAGCATTGTTATTATAGTATAAAATTCATTTATAAGAAGCAAAAAAAATAAAATAATGAACCTCATGGTGGTTCATTAAAATATTTTAACTAGTTATTATTGCGATTATAGACATCAATACGGTTTAGTGCTTTGCGTAATTTGATTTCATATTGAACTTCTTCTTTTGTGTCACGGAATTTTTCAAGTTGAGCAAGTGCAAAATCACGGTCAATTTTTGCTCTTTCAATATTAATATTTTTACCAAAAATAATGTCATCAGTAATTATATTAATATTACTTGCATCAGCATAAACTAAACCACCACCGATTGAGCAAATTTTATAATCTTTGTCTCTTGGAGTATTAATAGTTAATTCACAAATGTCAATGGTACTAAAAAAAGGGGTTCGGTTTGGTTGCAAGCAAATAGCACCACCTGCTTTTGTTCTCAAAGTTACACTTTTAACAGGACCTTCAAAGAAAATTTCTTGCAGTGTTGTTATTTTTAAATATGTTGTTTTTCTATTTATCATTTTTCTAAAAAACCTATAAAACAGTTGTTTTGGTAAAATTAAATTATTAATTTATTGTTTAATTTGTGCTTTCTTGCTGATATAGTCGCGGTATTTGACCTCGACATCGTCAATTGAACCTACATATAAGAAGAAGTCTTCAGGACAATCATCATATTTGCCATCAAGTATATCTTTGAAACTTCTAATTGTGTCTGATATTGTAACAAACTTACCTTTCTTACCTGAAAACTTCTCTGCAACAGTAAAAGGTTGAGATAAGAAGTTTCTTATTCTTCGGGCACGTGCAACAAGTAATTTGTCTTCTTCACTTAACTCACCCATACCAAGAATTGCAATAATATCTTGCAATTCCTTAAATCTTTGAAGAATGTTTACAACTCCATGAGCTACTTCATAGTGTTCTTGTCCAACAACAAGGGGATCAAGAAGTCTTGAGTTTGACTCTAGTGGATCAACTGCTGGATAAATACCTAATGCAGCTATATTTCTATCTAGCACTGTTTTAGCATCAAGGTGACTAAATGTTGTGGCTGGTGCTGGATCAGTTAAGTCATCAGCTGGTACATAAACAGCTTGAACTGATGTAATTGAACCTCTCCTTGTTGAAGTAATTCTTTCTTGTAACTGACCCATTTCAGTTGCAAGTGTTGGTTGATAACCAACAGCTGAAGGCATACGACCTAAAAGTGCAGAAACTTCACTACCCGCTTGTGTGAAACGGAATATGTTATCAATAAATAAAAGCACATCTTGATTTTCTTTATCTCTAAAATATTCAGCCATTGTTAAACCTGTAAGTGCAACACGCATTCTGGCTCCAGGTGGCTCATTCATTTGACCAAATACTAATGCAGTTTTATTTAAAACACCCGATGCTTTCATCTCATGATAAAGGTCATTACCTTCGCGGGTACGCTCTCCAACTCCAGCAAAAACTGAAAGTCCACCATGTTCAGTTGCTATATTATTAATTAATTCTTGAACAAGGACAGTTTTACCTACTCCTGCTCCACCAAAAAGACCTATTTTACCACCTTTTGCATATGGAATTAGAAGGTCAATAACTTTAATACCGGTTTCTAAAACTTCACTAACCGTTTTTTGCTCTTCATAACTTGGTGCTGGTGCATGAATTGGCATAAGAGGTGAATTAGGTGCTTCTTTAAGGTCAATTGGCTGACCTAAAACATCAAACATACGACCTAAAACACCATCACCAACCGGTACACTAATAGCAGCACCTGTATCAATAACATCAAGACCTCTAGCAAGTCCATTTGTAGAAACCATTGCAATGGTTCTAACAGTATCATCACCAATATGTTGTGCCACTTCAAGGGTATAAACTTGATTGTCCAAATAAACTTTAAGTGCATTTAGTAAAGAGGGTAAGCAACCTTTATTGAACTTAACATCAACAACAGGTCCTAGAACTTGAACTATTTTACCAACATTACTTTTGTTTGCTTTTGTAGTATTTTTAGTAGTTTCATTATCTTTGGTAACTTTTTTTCTTGTTGCCATAATACCTCCTATACTGCATCGGCTCCAGCAACTATTTCATTTAATTCCTGTGTAATAGATGCTTGGCGCTTTCTATTGAATTCAAGGTTTAAGTTGTCAACTAACTCATCGGCATTATCTGTTGCCGACTCCATTGCACTTCTTCGTGCTGCCATTTCACTTAATTTTGCAGAAGCATAAGCTAGGTAAAGAGTGGCATTGATATAAAGTGAAATTGACTCACTTAAAACCTGGTGGGCACTTGGTTCAAATTCAATAGTTGAATTAAGTGATTCTTTGTGTTTTTCAGCATGCACTTGCTTTTTAGTTTCATCAAATTTAAATGGGAAAACCTGTTCACTAACTTCTTGTTGAACCAGATTGTTAACATATTTATTGTAAATTACATTTATACTATTAATTTGTTTTTTGTTATATAACTCAAGTACAATAGTCATAATGTCATAAACTATGTTGTAGTTTTTTTCGTTACTATCACAATTAAACTGCGTAATAATTTGGTTTTCGAATAATGTCCCTAAAGCACTTATAGCTTTTCGACCAATTAATATTACCTTATCAGTCTTTTTTATAGTGTTTTTGGCAAATTTAATAATGTTTGAATTATAACTTCCAGCCAACCCTAAATCGCTTGTCATAATGATGTACATTTTTGACTCAACATTATGAATTGGAAATAAGTGTTTGATTTCTGTGCTACTGAGATGATCTAAAATTAGGTGAAAGGTCTCACTAATTAGATCATTGTATGCTTTAACATTCTCAAATTCAACTCTTGCTCTTCTCAGTTTACTAGCTGCCACTAACTCCATTGCATGTGTAATTTTACGAATTGACTGCACGGCAGCAATTCGACTTTTAATTGCTTGTGTACCAGCCATTATTTTTTGCTTTCTTGTAAGTACTTTTCAGGCATAGGTAAATAATCACTTGGGTCATAGTTTGGAATTGTAGCAATTATTTTGTTAACTATTTTAAGAATTGCCTTAGTAATGATTGATAGATGCTCATCGCTAAATTCATTATTATTGTTATGAATTTCAAGAGCTACTGAAACACCTTCTGGATCACTCTCAATATATTTAATTACTTCCTCGCGATACCTTGAAATATATTTTTTAGGGAGAGGATTAATAATTCTTTCTTTAACACCAAGTAAAATTGCTACTTGTGCAATTTGACTAATAGGTGCATATTGTTCTTGTTTCAATATTTCGTAAACCTTTGCACCATGTTGCAAGATTGCTTTTGTTGAATCATCTAAATCAGAGCCAAATTGAGCAAATGCAAGCATTTCGTTATATTGAGCTAATTCTAACTTAAGTGAACCAGCTACTTTTTTCATTGCTTTTATCTGAGCAGCACTACCAACACGGCTAACACTAAAACCAACATCAACTGCTGGTCTTTGACCAGAGTTAAATAAGTTTTCTTTTGTAAAAATTTGACCATCGGTTATAGAAATAACATTTGTTGGAATATAAGCTGAAATATCGCCTTGTTGAGTTTCGATAATGGGTAGTGCAGTTATTGAACCACCGCCATATTCCTTTGTAACTCTGGCAGCACGTTCTAAAAGTTGAGAGTGAAGATAAAAGACATCTCCTGGATATGCCTCTCGACCTGGGGGTCTTCTAAGTAGAAGTGAAAGTGTTCGATATGCAATAGCATGTTTTGATAGATCATCATAGACTATCAAAACATCTTTACCTTTTGCCATTCATTCTTCAGCAATAGTAACGCCTGAATATGGAGCAATATATTGTTGGGGGGCAAGTTCACTAGCACCTGAAACAACAACAGTTGTATATTCCATAGCACCTGTGTCTTGTAGTTTTTTAACAATTTGAGCCACTGTTGAGTTTTTTTGACCAATAGCAACATAAATACAATTTACACCTTTACCTTTTTGATTAATAATTGTGTCAATTGCAATTGCACTCTTACCAGTTTGACGGTCACCGATTATTAATTCACGTTGGCCTTTGCCAATTGGAATCATTGAGTCAATTGAAATAATTCCTGTTTCAAGTGGTTGATTAACCTCTTGTCTGGTCATAACACCAGGAGCAACCTTAAAGATTTCTCGTTTTTCTGATGTATTAATTTTACCTTTTCCATCAATTGGTTGACCAAGTGCATTAACTACACGACCAAGCAGTTTGTCACCAACAGGAATGGAAATAACTTCTCCGCTTCTTTTGCAACTATCACCCTCAGCAAGTAAATTAGCATCACCAAAAATTGTTACACCAACTACTTCTTCTTCAAGGTTTAAAACTAGACCGTAAATATTATCTTTAAATAGAATAATTTCACCATTTCTGGCATTATCAAGACCTTTAACTAATGCAATTCCATCGCCAATAGTAATAATTGTTCCAACTTCTGAGTAATCAACTTTTGAGTCGAAACTACGAATACGATCTTTTATAATTGCACTAATATCGTCGATTCTGCTAGTCATTTAAACCTCCTTTTTTAGTTAAAATAGTATTTATCTCTTCTAAATCCTTTTTGTAGTTTTGTTCAATAACCAAACTATCCATTTTGATTTTAAAACCCGAAATTAAACTTTCATCAATTTGATGTTTTAAGACAATTTCGGTGTTATATTGTTTTTCTAACTTTTGTTTAATTTTCCTAAGTTTTTCATCGCTTAATTCAAATGCTGTTGTAATTAATGCAAAACGAATATTTAAATGCTTATTAGCTAGTTTTAAATAATGTTCAAGCGATCTTCTTAAAAGACTAACTGCATTACGTTCAACTAGTACTTTAAGAAAATTTGCTATAAGTTTACTATTTGAAATATTTTTAAAAATTTTGTCAATGTAATCATATTTTTTGTTTTTTTCAAAACTTTGATCACTAAGTTTTTCAACAAGAGAATTACTTTCACAAATTACATTGTAAAGTGAAACAACATTGTCATTAATTGCTTTCATTTGCTTGTCCGCTTTTGCTAATTCAAAAAGAGCTAAAGCATAGCCTTCTGGGTTCGCTTTTGAGTACATAATTTTACCAATTTAACTGTTTTATAGACAAGTACAGAAATTAAGATTCGAGAAACTTGTCAATAATTTCACTTTCAGTTTTCTTTGAAACTTCTTTTTTGAGTATTTGTCTTGATAATTCACTTGCTGCTTTAGCAATATTGTTTTTTGAATCTTCCATTAATGAATCTCTTTGTTGTTTAATATCTAATTCTGCTTCTTCTAGTATTCTTTTTGATTCAATTTTAGCTTTTGCAGTATAAGAAATAATAACTTTCTCAGCCCTTACTTTAGCATTTTTGACTAAGTTATTAGCTTCTTGATGTGCTTGAGTTAATTTGTCATTTGCTTCTTTTAATTTGTCTTGTGACAAATCATTAGTTTGCTTAGCTTGATCAATATTACTTTGAATATAATCTTGTCTTGCTTTTATAGACTTTTTAATTGGTTTGTATAGTAAGAAGAAAAGAATCAAAATAACAATTGCAAAAGCAACTAATGTTGCCACCATCATTGGCACACTAGGAAATAGTCCACTTAATTCTTTTTGAATTCTAGCGCCTAGTGTATCTTTGTAAACTACATGCATATTACTTGTTGTATGCAAATGCAAGAATGAACGCAATAACTAGACAATAAATAGCTGATGATTCTGCAACACCTTGTCCAATAAGTAACATTGAACGAATTTTAGCTGCTGCTTCAGGATTACGACCAACTGCTTCGGTTGCTTTTCCAGCAGCCAAACCTTGACCTAGTCCTGTACCAAAACTACCTAACATTGCAATCCCGATACCGATTGCAACTAATCCACCACCTTGTGTCATAATAACCTCCTAATTAAAATTTAATTAATACACATTATTTGAATGCGATCAAGCAGCTGCTTTAATTTCAACATTGGCAACTGCTTGGTCTGCTTCGCTTTTTTCTTGTGCTTCTTTAATTCTTTTTTCTTCATTGGTTTCAGCTTCCTTTGACCAATAAACAGTTGTTAATGTACAAAAGACCAAAGCTTGAATTATCGCACCAAACATATCAAAATACATATGTAAAAGCGGGGTAATCAGTGAACCAATAAAGAATCACTCACCTGGTAACCCAGGGATTTTAGTTCATATTCAACCAGTAAAGATGTAAGTTAGAAACACAATAACTCCACCACCAGTTATATTTCCGAAAATACGAAATCCTAGTGAAATTAAAGGAGCAAATTGACCCACAACTTCAATAGGACTTAAAAATCGACTAAAGAACCTAAATTTTTGATATAGTAAACCAACTACATAAATACCAGCAAAAGAAATGAAAGCCAGTGAAAACGTTATTGAATAGTTAGTTGCTATTGGTTTAAGTCCAAAAAGGCCTAATAAATTCCCTAAAAGCAAAAATGTAAATAGTGCAAAGATATAAAATTTTGCCTTTGGCAATGCACCTTCGGTGTTTTCATCAAAACTTGAGTCTAGGAAATTAACATACCCTTCCATGACTATTAGAAAGCCAATTGGAGCTTTATTTGGTTGTGCTGTTTTCTTAATTAAAATAAATGTTGTTAATGAAACAATAAAAATTAAAATCACTAAAACAAATAATGAAAACATTTGCTCCATATTTCATTTTCACAAATTTTGCGTTAATGTATTCACTAAACCTCCTTTCTGCTTATTATCTTAATTATTTATCTTTTGAACCTACATAAACAATAAAAATTGATATGTAAAAAGTTAAAAAACCAGGTATAAAAGCAACAATATTAATTGGTCAAAAACTATTTCTTTCAATTTTGCTACTATAAGGATTATTAAGTGCACTTGAGTTAATTTTAAAAAGTGCAAAGAGCAATAATCCAATTCATACCATATTTAAAAGTGTTCCACCAAAACCAAGTGCAAAAGCTCTTGGTTTGTTGCTTACTATAATCTTGTAAGATAATAAATTTCTTAATTCATAAGCTAAAAATCCTGATGCTGAGCCAATTAGATAGCCAAGTGCAACAGCAAATCTAGTGTTTTTATAATTAAAAAAAGAAAGTGATAATAAACCTAAGATAAGTGTTAAACATCAAAAGATTATATGCACTTTTTTTTCTTTTTGGTTATCCATTAGATCTCTAGTGTATTTTTCATTAAAAAGTACACAAAAAGCATGTTCGAAACAACTAACATGTAAGTATTATAATACTTATGTTTTTTTGAATAAAAATTTTTAAGATTTTTTTACCTTAAAAATTTTGGTTTTCTGTTTCAAGATTTGTATTGTTGCTTTTTGAACTTTTTAGTTCACTAAATGAGTTCTTATATATTTTTCAATTTTCACTTTTGGCTCATTTAAATACTCATTTATTGTCTTCTTTTGCAAGATAAACTTTATCTTGAACACAGTAAAATATTGTTGAAATAATAATTAGAACAGCGCCTAAAACTATATATGTCAAAATATTAAATGGTCACCTACTTAGTGGTCCAAAGAAGTTTTTAAATCCATTAAACTCATCTTTTCCTAAGTATCAATAATTTATTGTTTTTCAACCAAAATCGCTTGCATATGTGTAAACAGCTCAATTTAAGAAGAAAATAATTAAAGCCAGCGCTACGAAGAATGCACCACTATAAAGTGTATCCTTAAATTTAATTTTATCATTGCTTAAAGCATAAAAAACGGTTGGAATAATTACAACAGAACAATGTGCAAAAATATAGTCTCAATAATAAATGTTGTCTATTCCAATTGGAAATGGTATAGTTTTATCTTTTTCCTTCAAGAAGTTAAAGTCAGGCTTCATTAGGGCTAAAAGACCACAAATGATTGCAAGATATCCATAGTATTTAACATATTCCATTCTATTAGTTATTAAACTTAATGCAATAAACAATAACATTATCCTACAAAAATGGAGTGGTAAATATTCTCAATAATTGTAAAACTTATCTATGGATAAAATAACAATGTGGATTATCATGCCAATTAAAATAATAGAGCCACAAATTAGTCAAAATATTCTTTTGCTTAAGAAAAGAATTTTTTCTTTTTGTTCATAATTTTTCTTAATTTCCCTGCGAAACAGTCAAATTAGTAAAACTGATATAAATGTTAAGGCAGTAACTATAAAGAAAAATACATATGAGAAACCACTAAAATTCAACTTGTTACCTGTATAAGAAAGAAAACCTTTCGGATGATTTGGATCTATTTTTCACATAATTAAGACATACCTCCACCTAATCCACCCATTTTGGCAATATCGCCAAAATTACCTGAATTTATTCTTTTAGCCATCTCAGCCATATTTTTAACTAACTGCTCGAAATCATTAAGCAATCTATTGTATTCTTGGACACTTCGGCCACTACCTTTAATAATTCTTGCTTTACGGTTTGCATTTTTGAGTAGTTTAGGATTTTTTCTCTCTTTTATTGTCATTGATGAAATCAATATTTCATATGTGTGCATTTTAACTTCTGCTTCTGCAACTTTTTCTTCATCAATTTTTTTAGCTAAACCAGGAATCATTTTTAAAATTTTGCTCATCTTACCAAGTTTTTTAATTTGAGCTAATTGTTCCATTAAATCATCAAGAGTAAAATTACCTCTTAAAATTTTGGCGACCATATTATTTGCCATTTTAGGATCAATAACTTCTTCTGCTTTTTCAATCAAGCTCATTACATCACCCATGCCTAAAATACGATCAGCCATTCTATCAGGGTAGAATAAATCTAAATTAGAAACTTTTTCACCTGTACCAATAAATCTAATTGGCAACTTTAACATTTTACTCAAACTTAATGCTGCACCACCACGAGCATCAGAGTCAAGTTTTGTAATAATTGAACCTGTTAATTTAAGTTTATTGTTAAATGTTTCAGCAACATTTAAAATATCTTGACCACTAAGTGCATCAGCAACAAAGAAAATTTCATTTGGATTTGCAATCTTTTTTAAATCAAACAATTCTTGCATAAGAGGTTCATCAATAGATAAACGACCAGCTGTATCAATAATTATTAAATCGTTCTTTTGACTATTAGCAACACTTAGTGCTTCCTTAACTATTTCCTGTGCACTGAATTTTGTGCCTTTTTCAAAATAATCTATTTGAATGGTTTTGGCTAGTGTTACTAATTGTTGAACAGCAGCTGGACGATAAATATCAGCTGCCACAACAAGCGGTTTATTAATAAAGTTTTTCTTTTTCAAATAGTATGCTAATTTAGCACAAGCAGTAGTTTTACCTGAACCTTGAAGACCAGCCATCATAATAATATAAGGACGTGAACTGATTTTAACTTCTTGCACACTGCCACCCAAAATATCCACTAATTCAGCATGAACTATCTTAATCATTTGTTGGCTAGCGTTTAATGAACCAACAAGTTTACTTTCTAAGGCTTTTTGTTTAACATTAGCAATAAATTCCTTAACTACTTTTAGGTTAACATCAGCCTCTAGAAGAGCCATCTTAATATCTCTTGTTACTTCTAAAATATCTTCTTCATTAACTATAGTTTTCTTAGCCATTTTTGCAATTGACTTTTGAATCCTACTTTCTAAAAAATTAAGCATTTTTCTCCTTTATTTATTAATTTTAACTGTAAAAATTTTGCCAAAGTCTTCAAAACCTATTTTATAATAAAGTTTACCCGCTGCTGGATTATCAAAAAATAATATTGGTGTTCTTTTGTTTGAAATAATATGATTACACAAAGCACCAACAACTTGAAGAGCATAGCCTTTTTGACGGTGTTCTTTTAATGTATAGACTCCACCAATCATAGAAGCTTTATCTGTGGATATTGCTATGCAAGCGTGCGATGCTATGTAACCTTTTTTATCCTTAATAATAAAAGGCGTTGAAACTTTTTTAATTAAAGCATTCTTATATGTTTTAAGTTCTTGTTGAAATGTTCCTCTAAAATCTTCAAATTCATCAATTAAAAAACGACTTCTAACAATGGCTTCCAAATCATCAAAAATTGCTTTTTTGGCCAATGAGGTATCACCGCTATAACGGTGTTTTAGCAAAGCCATTGTTTGTCGATGAATATTATACTTGTCTTTATTTGATTCAAATTCTTCTTCATAATGTCGGTACATCTTTTCACTTAAATTAATATTAACAAGAGAGTGTTTTTCAATTAGTAATTTTAAATCATCCAGACTAATTTTAAACTCTGGATCATAAATTAATATTGTTTTATTAAAGATTAAAGATACTGCTTTAATCTCTTCTTGTTCCTTAATAATATAAGTAAAAATAAAAGATGTTCTCACACCATAAGTCATTATGTCACCAATAATTAATAAATTATTAATTGGCTCTTGATTTAAAAATTTTAGAATTGCATCCTTATCATTTCTGGTTGCAAGAATCATTATTTAATTCTTTCTAATTCTTGTTCAATTAATACATATAAACGTTTTAATTCTTCAAGATTAAGTGTAATACCTTTACTTGAACGTGTATGGTCTTCGCTTCAATCTCTTATGTCATATTTAGCTTCTTCATTGTTTCATGAAACTAGATTTAGTTCTTTTTTGTAACCGCTATTTGTGGTTGAAATTTCGCCCATGTGATGAACAATTTTGTTTGTGATTTCTGGTTTTCTGTATGCCATGATTTAACTCCTATATATAAATAATATATAAATATTATATTAAATTATATATTAATAGTAAATATATTTTTTACGACATAAATTTCCACAATAATCATATTGTTTTATATTAGACTAAAAAACCTATAAAACAGGTTTATTGGTCAAAATTTGGCATTTTTTATATAAAAAACATATCATAAAAATTAAAAAATATTTTTCTATAATTTTTTGACAACTTTTTTGCCCAAAAATGCTATAAAACAGATTTATACAAAAAAACAATTTTTTTGTTTTATTTGCAGGCTTTTTTTATTAAAAAATAGCAAAAAAATATAATGTATAATTTATAAATAAATTATAAGTAGGGGATAATATGATAAAAAATAGAAAAAGAAAGGCAATGGTGGCTATTACCATGGCTCTTTCGCTAACAACTGCTGGTGTTGTTGGTATGACAACTCTTTATAATCTAAATAGTTGGTCAAAAATATCATTTAAGTACACAAGCAAAACTAATGAGGTTAAAAAACTAGATCCAATAAGAGTTAGATCAGGAAGCACATGAGAACAAGTTTTTCAAATTTTACAAAAAAATGAAGAAGTTAAGAAAATTTGTATAGATAACAATTGAAGAATCGATGAATATACATCAAAAATAAATGACAACGATCTAAAATTAGATGATAAATTTACCGCAAACAAAACAGTATATTTAAATTTTGTTCCAACTGAGAGCAGACAAGTCAATGTTGACTTGCATTTTTACTTTACTAAAAATATCATTGACTGAAGTAACTCGAATATTGCAAACAAGATAAACTTCGAAAAAATTAAAGACGAATTAACAAGAAGATTTAAAAGTAAGTTAATTAACTTTGGTGAAAAAGTATCAAAAGTTGAAGCAGTTAAAGGTCAAGTGCAAGACCCAAATTATGATGTTGTTATTTTAAAAGTAAATAATCTTTTTATAAATTCAGGCGATCCATCAGTTGAGTCAAAAGATAATACAAAGTGAACTATTAATTTGAAAAAATTGTTCTTGGCGAAAGGTTTTATCAAGGAAGAAACATTTAAGATTGAGAATAACAATAAAATAAATGTTGATTATCCATTTTACTCAAGTGAACATCTAAAAGATCAAAACTTTAGAAACTCAGCTGTTTTTGGTAATGAATCAAATAAGGTTACAATTGCAAAAGACTCAGTCAATACTTATGCTATAAGATATGACATTTCTCCAAGAATAAAAATAAACAACATTGGCATTGATCTATCAAATGCTAATCATATCAACGAAATTAATTCACTATTGACATCTAATACATTGGCCGATATTAAAAATAAAGAAATTTTTAAAAATAATAACAGTGATGAGGAACTTTTACCACCTGAAAAGTTTGCTAAATTGTCTAGTCGCATAAGTTACGATGATTTTATTACATCATATGCAGAAAACAGAAAGTACAATACCAAATTAGTTTCTGCTAACATTAATAGCCCATTAGTTAATCTATACTTTATTTGAGAAAACATACTATACAAAGTACCTGAATTCAAAGATGAACAAAATGAGGTTTACAAGAAGTTTAAATTATATTGAGAGTCTTCAAATGAAGGCGAGATTCACTTTTATACAAATGTAAATTTATACACATATTCAATTAAAGTTTTAAATCAAACATTTAAGGTAAAACGAAAAATTGAAAATGGTAAGTGAACTCTTGGTGAAGAAGATTTTAAACGGTTGGTTGAAGCACTTAAAATTAATGACAGGCGTGAATGATTTGAGCAAAATGTTCCAAGTCATAAAACTTTTTATCGAACTGAGGATTTGAAAAAATATATTGTTGATAACAATATTAATTTGTCTTTTATTGATCCATCACAAAATGACACTAAATATGAAAAAATCAATATCTCCTTTGTTGGAAGAAATAATGAAAACAGCGACTATGAACAAGGAACAAATGGTAGCAGTAACAGAGATGTTGCTATTACATCATTAAATATTTCTGTTAAAAATATTGCAAGTTGAGAAAAAGATGGTCGTTCAAAATTAATTAGTGAACTAAACAAAAGATTAATATCTGATCATAATATTCATAATAAAATTATTAGTCTAATTACAAACCAATACATAAATACTTCAAACAATAGGTATTACACAGAAGATTTAAATAATGTTAATTATAAAGTTGTAGACTGCTTACCTGATATAGCAAATAAAACATTAAATTTATCATTTGCTAAATTTATGAACATTAAGTTTGCAGCTAACAATAGCACAATTGAACCTGAGGTTTTCAAAGAAACTAATAAAGGATTTAGTCTAAATTATTATGACAGTTTGGAATTTTTAACTGAAAGAATTGGCAAGGACCAAAATTATCCAAGTAGTTATATTTTGAACCAAAATGGTTATGGTTTATTTTTACTTGATGCATCAAAAAGTGGGGCTTATGAATTTAACACCAACAAAGATTACTTTAAGATGCCAATTTGAAAATATGACAACAATTCTGCACCTTTAAGTATTCAAACAAACAAAAACGTTGTAGTTGAAACAAAATGAATTAGTGCAAAAGTATTTTATTTAGGAAATAATAAATATATACTAATGCCTAATCTCGAAGATGATGATACTCGTAAAATTGTTAGAGAATATGTTGATAAATCATTAGACCTTAATGATAAAAATGCAATATTTAAGGCATTTGTTACTAAATATATTGTTTCTAGTAACCTAGAAATTTCTAAATTTACAAGCTTGTTTGAAAATATACTTTTAAGTACAAGTAGTGAAAGAAAAAGTTTTTATTATGATAATCTAACTTTTTCAAATGTTGAAGATAAATTTAACTCAATTATTAATTTCTTCTATCCATCAAATTCTCAAAGTTCTTCTCAATTCTTCAATAATTTTCCTAAAAATGAATTTACATACCAAGCACAATTACAAAATACTAATTACACAAGAGTTATAAAAAATGCAGGTCAATTAGTAAATGAAGTAATACAAAATATCAATTTAGACAAATCTATAAGTGTAACATATAACATTGCAGAAGGAACTTATAGATTCAACAATACCGGTTTGTTTTCAACTGGTGTAATTGACAATTTAGTCAATGCTCTTTTTAGTGAAAAAAATAATATATTCAAATATCCATCTGTAATTTGTAGCTATGAAAAATGTAAAAGTGATTTAGTTTTAGCTATTCAAAATGATATTAAGAATAAATTAATTAATCCTTATGTTAAAACAATAAACAATGAAACTAATTTAAGTAACATTAATATTAAACATGACATTAATTATCCACTTGAGTACAAGGATAAAAATATCAAAATTCACACACTTGAACAAAGTTCATTAAATTCTTACGATGAAGATGCTATTAAGGGTTATTTAACTAATAATGTGACATTTGTAGAATTCGAAAATGGTAAATGAGAAATAATAAAAAATGACAATGTACAGAAGACAAATTTAATTAATGAAATTATTTCTAAAATTAAAGCAAAAATAGGTGAAAATTCACAAGAAAATTGTGCAATTATTTTGAAGGAAATATTTAACTCTATTGATCATAATGGCAAGACAATAAAACTTATCAATGCACTTCAATTTATTGATAAAGATTTAGATGGCAATAAAGTTGAAGTTAAATACTTGCCATCAACGCTTAATGAAACTGATTTTAATACTTTAATAAGTTCGTTTTTTGATGCATTAAATAATAAAAACTTATTTAAACCAAGTACAGGCATGGACCAAAAAACAAACTTTACAAATGATTTCGAAAACTTGTTAAAGAACATCAATGTTGTTAATGGTGACAAGATAACACTTCGTAAAAGTGATTTTGAAAATGTTGAATGAACAAGTTCACTTGATCAAAAAGTGTTTATCCTTAATGCTGCTGGCTATACAAAAACATTTGTATACAAAAATGTTGTTGATTTACAACAACTAATTGTTGATTACCTTAAAAAAATGTATGATGAGAATATTTTTGGAATTTTTGAAATCCATAAAAGCAACACTGGACACACAACAAGATCAATGCATAATGAGTTTGCAACTTGATTATGTAAACGTGATGAAATAGTAAATAACAAAAATATATATGAAACTGACATATATGGTTATTTAAATGATTTTAAGAAATATAATGGTTTTACAAGCCCTAGCTCTAACTATGACATATTAATAAAAAAATATAAAGAAGTAAGGTGACAAGAAGTAGATGGAACGATTAACAGTCTTAACTACTTTAATGTTACTCATAACTGACATAATTTTATTAAGCAAATTAATGAAAAAATAAAAAACTTACCTCAATACAAAATTTTGAGTATAAGTATAAATGGTACAGCTACAATTAGAGATATTGAACTCCTTACAGATACAAATATTAATAATATGGAAACTAACGATAACACGATTATTAACATTGATGAACTTGCAACAAATAGTAACGGATATTTGGTTACTTCATTAAAAAATCGTCAATTAGATAAATATGAAAATATAGATATATCACACTATAATGGTAAAAATCGTTTGTGGTTCCAACACCTTTTATTTAACAATGCTATGCATTTTAGTAACAGTGATTCATTAAATAAATTAATCAATAATTCAGTATATAGAAATTATTTTAATGATTATACGCAAAATAAAAAATCTTTATTTCAATCTATTAAAGATTTACTTGATACTAACAACCATGAATTAAGTTTTCTATTTTTTGTAAATAATTATTTACAAAACAATAAAGTTACTGGTACAACTCACTATTTAACATTCAACCATTCAAATTGAAACGAGCAAAATATTATTAATAATTTATTTAATAAAGAAATAAAAGATAATTTTGATGATATTTATAATTTTTTATTAGAAGATCCTTATGGCATCACACTTGCTAAATTAGTTAAATCTAAAAATATTTTTAATTTTATGGTAGAAAAGAATAAATTAATTTTGAAAGTTAAAAATGGATACTTCAATAAATTTATAAATAACGTCCATAATGCCACTGCTGTAATTGATTATGGAATTGAGAATTTGAAAAATAATAATAGTAATATTTTTAATTTTAAATCAAGTGATAACACTCACAAGAATATTGATGAATTATTATTTCACTACTTTAATGGATGGTTAAATACTTTTTTGGATAACAAAATAGCTGAAAAAGAATTGATATTTTATAAGGAATTTTTAGGCACTAATTCAGAATTTAAATATGCTATTGAAGAAAAACCCAAAAGTGAAAATATACTTTCTAAACTCAATAATACTTCTTATAAACAAAATATTCTAAATAATATAAAAGATGATTTACTAAGTTTGGTTTTTGAATATCAATACTTTAAAAATACTCAAATTACAAGAAGAAATAATGGCGGATACAATATCAATTTTGACAAATCATTTGATGATAATCAGGTAATGATACATAAAAGAATACTAAATTATTGTAAAGACCTTAATAATCAACTAATCTTGAAAGAAAAAAGAACAGACAAAATTAACAAACAATTATTTTTGGTCGATAACTCGGGTATAAAAAAAATTGATTTACTTCCTATTTTTTATCAATGTGATTCAATAAAAGATAATAACTATGTAGATAATATTATCTATTTAATTGATGCTTGTCTAAGACTAAACTTTAAAAAACAAATTGCTTTTTATGATGCAACTAAAGATGAATGATATCGTTTAGATTCCGATTTTTATAAAGCAAACAAAGAAACAATATATAAGAAATTAAAATCAATTGTAATAAATAAATTAAATGAAAATACAGGTTCTATTCATATTGATAATTTTATAAGTGAATTCAATAAAAACAGTGAAACTATTCAAATTGTTTAAAATTCAAAATTTTTATTAAAAATATTTAGGAGCAAATATGAATGCTAAGAAGAGAAAAATAATTTTCAGCATATTAGGTTCAAGTTTAGGAATAGGAACAATTGCAACAATTGGTGCAGTTGGTAATTACTATTCAAAAATTTGAACTGAATTAAACTTTTATGCAAAAGATAAATGAGGAAATAACATACATCTATTTAGTAGAAAATTTCGTGCTGGAACAACTTTTGAACAAATAAAGAATAGTCAAATTATTGAAAATAATAAAACATTAAATAGTTTACTTGATGAAAATCAAATTATCGACTTTGATAATGTTAAAGATGCCAAGAATCATCTAATAAAACCTTCTCACTCATTTACAAAAAATGAGAAAATTTATATAGACTTTAAAGCTATTACAAATGAAACTAGAAATCTTGAATTAATCTTTGATTTAAAGAACTTTGACTCATTAGAAGAGATTAAGAAGAGTGAAATTGAAAAAAATATAAAAAGTGAAGTATATTCAAAAATTAATAAAATATTATGAAACTTTCCAAAAGATCAACTCACTATTGAAAGACATACAACCACACAAGCAAACAAGATAAAATTGCTTATTAAAAATATTAATGTTTTTAATAGCAAACAAAATAATTATCTCGTTAATGATGGAAGTCAATACAAAGCTAATGTTGAAAAGTTCCTAGTCTTTTTAAACCTACCTAAAAAAATAGAATTAAGCAATGGTTCAAGTTTGTTTGCATATAAAGAAATTAATGAACAAACCTTTACAAATTCACTTTCATATGTATGGAATAAGGACAAAACACTACAAATAAATTATGTTATTGAAGCTAATCTTAAATTATTTCTAGATGGTAAGCCAATATATAATAACAATATATTAGGTTACAATGATGTAAATTCACTATTAAGTGATTACCGTGAAAATAAATTTAACCAATATTTTGATAATGGTAACATTAATAGCGCAAAGCAATTAATTTACTATAAAAATAATGACAAATATTTTGAAATAAGTAATGATGCTAACTTTGTAGACTACTTTGAAAAGAATAAAACACAAGAAATTAAACTATATTCATTTGTAAAATCAAAAGAATATAAAATTAATATTGACAATTCAATATATAACATTAAATATACAAATAACAACGAATGATTACAAAAAAATAATGATAATTGAGTTTCTTTAAATAGTACTAATTTAACTAACTCAATTGTTAACCAATTAAAAAGCAAAACATTCAGTGACCAATTTAATAAAGTTAATGAATTTCCAAACGATATGAATAATATTTTAGAAACAATTGAATTTATCAATAAGAAAGAATTAATTCTTAAAAGACAAAAAGAATTACAAGTTAATCAAATTCGGCTTACATATTGAAATCAAAAGTACTCTTATGATATTAAAACACTAATCAATAGTAATTTAATAACTGTTGAACAGGTTAACCAAATCATTAATGAGGGCAAAATTCACGATTCACTTGTTGAATCAATCTTCAAAAATGAATTAAATACTCTAAATGACTCATTTAGAGAGTTTTCTTTTAATATTGTTGACAAAACAATTGAAGTAAGTGTTAGAGAATACTATAAATATAAAAATAAATCTGATGGCATCATCGAAGAATTAAACAAAAAAAGTAAAGATGAACAATTCTTACATTTATATGCAAAGGAAGAAAATAATACCTTTGATATAAATAGAGATATATATAATATATATGATTTTTTACTAGAAAACAAAATTTATGTATTAAAAAATACTACAAGTGAGTCGCTAATTACAATTAATATGCCACATAACTTATCATTTAAATATTTTAAATGAGAACACAATTCTAATGAACAAAAAAAACGAATAGAACAATATAATAAGATGAATAATGTTGATGATATCAATAAAATTATTTGAAAATCGCTTGGAAATAGTGTTAAAAATTACTTCTCGAACAATTTTAATTACTTTAAATCAATTATAACAGATCTAACAAAATTTGAAGAGATAACTGAAGGTAAATATAGATTAAAAAGTAAACCAACCGAATACATAATAGAAAAAGATTTTCAAATTGGAAATAAAAAAATAAGAGCCAATTTAAAGTTTGACTTCATAACCAAAGAGATGTCAATAGTGAACATTGACACTGTTATTAAAAATATAAAGCCTATATACAATAATAAATTTATTAAAGATAGAACTGCTGGTAAAGAAACAAATATTAAAACATTCTTAATAGATAAAATTTTGAATAATTTTACAAAATGAAATTCATACACAGATACTAAAAAATATTTAGATGAATTAAATGTTATTCGAATTTCACAAGGTGAATTAGAAGCGAAATTAAATCATAAAGAATGAAATGATATTAGTATTACATTAAAAGATGGCACAAATGATTCAAAATTTAAAATAAATGACAATGGAAATACTAATTTTAAAAATATTGGCGAGTTTATTACTTATGTTATGGAAAAAACAAATGAGAAATATGCGAATAGATTTTATATTGAAGGAAATGAGATTACTAATTTAATTAAACAAAGCGAATTATTTGATAATATCAATAATTTTTTAGGTGAAATAAACGAAAATAATTTAAATTATGAAATTTCTATAAAGTCAAATCATTTTTCAAAGGACAATATTAAAAATATTAATCTAACAATAGGTTCATATGATACCTTGAATAAAATATTAATAAATAATAATGGTTCATGGAACGCAAAAGATGAAAATGAATATAAAAAATGGTTCGAAAAAGCAGTAATTAAAATTGAATATGATGAGAACAAAAAATATTTTATAAGTAATAATTTTATAGGTAATAATATATTTAATGCAAATAAATATGATCGGAGTAAATTCAATATAGATAAACTGATTAATTATGATTTAATCAAGAAAATTAATAATACTATACAAAATAATAGTTATGATCTGACTTCTTTAAACGATACTAATTTAAATTTTTCTTATAATAAAGGTGAATTAAATGTTGAAACTGGAGATAATTTTATAATTAATAAAAATTATGTAATTAAGGAAATAAATGATGGTAATTTAGAAGTTTATAAAAACACATTAAAATATGACTATAATACTATCAAGGAAAGATTTACTAGTGCACTAAATACTTTGATTACTAATAATCCAGATGTTAAGGCTATCAAATTAGTATCTAATAATAATTATATATATTTTATAAAAAATCGAACTAGTGTCAAAGGAAACACAATTAATTTTTTATACAATGTCAATGAAGAAAATAAAATAGAAGAAACACTTGGTGAATTTGTTGATCATGCAACACCAATACTCAAAGATTATTTAATTAATAAAATTATAGATAGTTCAGTAAGTTTCACATTAGAAAAAAACGGTTCTGACAATAGCTATAAATTAGACATTTATGAATGATTAAAAGAAGATAATAAACTTGCATTCTTACTTTATTTTTTGAATAATAGTATTGACACAAAAAAACAATGGTTTGGCGTAAGCAAAAATATAAAGTTTCAAACAGGGAATAACTCTTTTAAATATTTATTAAATAATGGCAAAACAATTAGTGAAGCATTAGAAGATTTTAATAAATTATTTAAATTTAATATCAATAATCAAATTGTAGAAATGGAAAAAGCCTTGGCAGTTGCAATTAATGACAAACCGTTGATATGGATGCTTTATAAAATTATTCATCATATATGAACTAATTTTGAAATATTAGCGGCAGAACCAAAATCAAAAGGCAAAGGGGATATTATAAAAGATCTTACAACATGATATAACGAAATTGTTAAAGAATATAATAAATATGCCAAAAACAACAATATTAAAGAACTTAATGAACTAACATTAATATCGGAGCCGGAGTAATATGAAAAAGAAGTATAAACGTATATTAACTTTTAGCTTAATTACTGCATCTATTGGTATAGGTACATTATTTAATGCAATTTCACTTAAAAAATACACAAACAATAAAAAAAGTGTAATTAATATTTATGATACAAGTAATAACTTCTTAGGCTCTAAAAAAATTAAATCTGGTTCTTCACTACAAGAATTAATTGAAAGTAAGGAAATAGAGTCAATTAGTGCTATTGATAAACAATTAAAAAATGGCAAGAAAATTGATTATTCATATATAACAACAAAAAAGGGTAATAATTTCATTGAAAAAGACTTTAAGTTCAAAGGTAAAAATGAAATATCAATTAAGTTTTTAAATACAGATGATATTTCACTAAAACAAAATTTTACCTTTAATATTCCAACTGCTGAAGACCATCTTATTGAAAATTATTCAAAATCTCTAAAGCAAATAGTTAAAAATTTATTAAATGAATCAAATCTAAGTAACGATTATAAGATTTTTGTTTCTACAAATAAGCAAATTGCTCAAACACAAATTAAATTAACTGTAATTAACTTTTTAGTTAATAAAAATTGATTAAATAATTATTTAATCCAAGGTACAACTAACAGATTTAAAACAAACGAGATTTTAAATGCTTTAATGATTAAAAAAAATATAGTTCCTAATATAAGTTCTGCAACCGATATTAGTTACCTTAACTTTGAAATTATAAAAACACAAGAATCACTCTTTGATAATAGTGCTAGTTTTAAAGAAAATGAAAATATAATTGATATAAATTTAGAATATGATCTTTGTTCAATTGTTGATTTTTATCACTATAAGGACTCGATTAAAGACAATAAGTTGTTTTTAACAACCAAATATAGTTTTAAGGATTTTGAATCATTTAAAAATGATTATATTAGTGGCAAATTTAATAATTCAATACCAGGAGTAAGTTCGAAAAATAACTTTAGAAATTTATACTACTACAAAAATAATCAAATCGTTAATCTTAATGATACATATTACAATAATGAACAAGAAATAACTCAAAAATTAGAAGAATTTTGAAAACAAAATCAATTCGAAAAGAAAATATTATATACAGATAATAAATTTAATTGAATTGAATTAAATATCGATGGTAAAAAATATCACATCAAAAAAGATGATGTTCAAGGATTAAGATCTATTTTTGAAAATAGTGTTGCTAACCAATATTATTTTAGCCCCTTCAACAATAAAGTCATCTTTTATGAAAATAATGATATTTCATTTAATGAATTCAAAAATAGTATTATTAACATTGACCAAGTAGTTTTATTTAAAAAGGAAGATTGACTTGAAAACATCAAACAAGTTGAATTAGTAAACACTAATGACAATAAATCGGCAATTACTGACCTTGAAATAAGTAATGACTTAAAAAAGATTAGTAATCTAAATAAATTAAATAAAAATGAATTAATTAACCAACTGAACGAAATTATTTCTAATAAGCATGAAGTAATTAATAACACATTTTATTCAAGTGATGCAATATATAAATGAGATGTTATTGGCTGTGAAACTGTAATTAATAATGGAAATTCAAAGTTAAAGATATTTATTCAGAGAAAAAAACACTTCGTTATTAAATATAACAATGTTGAAACCTACTATTATATAAAAGATGGAAATAGTCTATCAATTGATAAAGATTTTATTTTAAAACACATTAACAGATTAGATACAAAATATAAATTAAATAAAGTTGTGTCTAACAATGAAGAAAATAACTCTATTGTATTTAAATATACAAACAATGAGACAAATGCTAAGTGAATTACAAGTAATGAAGACAAAAATATTTTAATAGACTCTTCTACTTATATGAAAAATAATTTGGTAACTACAATAAGCATTAATGTTATCAATGATTTTAAAAAATATCATATTATGGATAAACAAGGTTTTGGACATTGAATTAGTATTCCTTATTATTCTAAAAATAATAAAAATGAGGAACATAGTGATTTTATTTCCGCTGATGAATTAAACGAAGTAACTAAACTACTTAAAAGTTCTGGTTATACATTTTATATGAATATAACAACTATAAATAAATTATTAAATAGCAATTTTGATAAAGAATCTTTATTTACTACTCAGGTTATTAGTAATCACAATTTTGATAATATTAATGACATTATTTCAAAATTTGGTATTACTTTTATAATAGATTTAAATCAAAACACAGTTAATGTAAAAGAACTTAATATTGAACTCATGAATCTAAAAAGTGTTAATAATACTTTTTGAACTATACTTAATGTGAATAGAGAAGAGTTAATTAAAGAAAACTATAAAAAACTTATTAATGAATTATTAAACAAAGAATTTAACCTTAAGAATGAATCAATCACGAATGAAAAATTTACAAAGTTTGCGAAAACTTTAAAAGAAAAAATTGAAAAAGATAAATATCATACCTTAGATGAAGTTAATATAATTAAGAGAAACTTTATATTTAAATATAGTGACGATATTTCTTTCTCATATAATGAATACAATAATCACCATACACTTGCGAATGAAATAACTAAATTCCTAAAATATAAAGGTTATAGCAGCCTTGAAAAAAAATCCGTTTTTGATTGAATTGAAAATTCAATGAATCCACAAATAAGTGGAAATATTGTAATTAAATCGTTTGAAGATGCCAAAAATGAACTAAACCTATAACTTATGTTTAAGTTGACAATAAGCACACATAGCTATCATAGCTCCATTGTCTGTTGAATATTTTAAATTAGGCACTATTGCATTAGTGCTTAATTTT